>CAYGRJ010000156.1:0-2914 GCA_964352285.1 uncultured Candidatus Peribacteria bacterium | reverse complement strand
CTTTTGAGCTTCGAGCACCATCCCTGTTAAAGCTCCAACTCCACCATAGCTCGTGATCCCGATCGCCTCTTCAGCTTCTGTACTTGTTTCTACAAAAACCATCACGGCATCTCCATCCGAAACATCTTCATCGTCAAACTGCCATGCACCTGATGTCGTCGTAGTAGAACCCGCTTGTAAAGCTCCATCAATCACTAAGCGAATCACCGTACCATCAGTACAACCAACACAAGTACCAGAAACATCCAAAATATTTTGAATAGTAACCGTATTGGTAGAGTTGTAAGTCGTCCCTATCGCACCAGTCGTATCATCGATAGCCGTGACATCAAGATCCCAGACTTGAGATCCGACTGTTTCTTCATCTACGATTTGTGTCGGACCGCCAACACCCTGGCCTGCATCAATCCCATCACTACAGTCCCCATCACTATCACCATCATTACAGATTTGTAAAATTTGAGCCGCAGATAATGCACGTGGATACACCTGAACTTCATCTATAAACCCATTGAAATTGTACACCGCTGGATCAATCTGCCCGTCACTGGCTTCTCCTATACGAAGAGGTGCCGTGGTCAACCCCATGACTATTGCACCAGTATCTTGGGCTACTTGTTGACCATTTAAGTACAGAGTCAAAGTAGTGCTTGCAGCATCATAAGTCATCGCTGCATGATACCAGGTTCCTGTACTAACAGTTCCTGAATCCTCTACACTTGTCTGCGTCGAACATGTATCATCATGTACAGAAGCTCGTAAGTTATCTTGATTATCGATATAAAGAGAGTACCCACCACAATCGGGCGTTCCATAGTTGTATGCATGACTGATGATCATATCTTCAGTCGTAAAAGAGCTCGCATTGAACCATCCCATGGCAGAAACACTGGCGGTATCAAAAGCGGCATTGCTAGCAAACTGAACATAGTCAGCAGTGCTGATTGTAAAGTTACCCCCAACCCCAACCTTACCCGAAGTAGTCATAGAACTAGAGCTTCCATTCACATAGTTCCCACTCAAACTATTCCCACTAAAGTCTTGGACAACAGTGTCTGGCAACCAGTTATCAAAAGGAACATTCAATCCCATATAGTTCTTCGCAGATCCATCATTATAGGTCCAGGTATATGCCGCTGTATTTCCAGCTGGGAAATCTACAAGCGTAGAGGTCATATCTTGGGTAACTCCTAATGTTGTCCCCCCACTATTCAACTGAACCGATGGATCAATAGCGATCGGAAAAACAATCGAATCCTGATTGATCAATTGGATGGTAAACACACCACTGTCATAACGAAGCTCTACCTGCTCTTCATTTCTCTCACCATTCCCGTCAATGAAGTACGATTTCAAGACGGTGAAAGATGGAGCACTTCCATCAGTTGCGGATGAAACCAAAAAAGAACCATCTTCATTTCGTGCCACAATGTACTGATCGGCATTTTCTAAAATCCATTCATAGCTATAGGTTTCCTCAGGTCGACTCTTGAGGAAAATCCATTCCTTTTGAGTATTGGTTTCTTCATCGAAATAATAAGAGAAAATCTCATTCGAATTTTCTTCATTGAGGTAGCTCACCATTCCTAGCTGTACGTCTGTCTTGTAACTATCCTCTGTTTGAGGTTTCAAAGTAAACTGGTTTCCAGCTGCCTGGTAAGAAACCCCTTGCTGTCGATCCTTCTTCATCTCCACCACCAATTCTTCTTTCTGATCAACCTCAATACTTTCAGAAGAAACCGCTACGATTTCTTGTCGTTCTGCAGCATTAAATGTCTTGAGCTCTTCAGTTGTCAGTCCTTCATACTTCTTTGATTGCTCCTCGTCCAAAACTGGAGCTGGGTCAAAAAATAAAGCTTCCAAAATATTTTGCTGTTCAAATTCCACTTCTTTAATTTTTTTTGTCTTTTCCAAATGCTCAGGAGTTTTCCACACCTCTCTATCGAGACTATCCAAATCTCCCTCCTCTACCAACTCTCCCTTCTCTTTCAACTCTTTTACATCCAAAGTTCCTTGTACAAAATGATCGACTGATTCCACAATCATCACCGCCTCATCATCTTGAGGAGTAAGTTTTCTACCAGCCTTTTGCTCAGCCTTTTCCAACTTACTTCCATACACACGAGCAATCTCCTTTTTAATATCTTCAAAAGGCTTCAGCTCCAACCAGTCTGAATCCTGAAATCCAAACAAGCCAACTCCCACCAATCCTTTTCCTTCAATTTTATAGTATGAGGTGTTGTCAGATTTCAAATCAACATAAGGCTGTTCATTCCCTTCGAGATCCACCAACACAACTCGCGCCTTTTCTTCACCATCTTCCGAAAGAAGCACCTCTACTCCATCTCTTACATCAGCAGCAGAAATAACGACCCGCGCCTCACAATCATCGTTTACATCATCCACCGTTTTCACCTCCTCACCGGAACACAAATAAACTCCGGCCCCATTATTCACATTCGGGAGAAATGACTCTTGTTGAGAAACGAACGAAAGTTCAGATCCAGATTGAAAAACCAAACGATCAGAAACCGAATCTACCTCAAGTCCGAGTGACTGAAAATCTGTTTGAATATCTCCTTCTAAAATCTGCCGCAAGACCTGAAGCCGAGCCTCTTCATCGAGGGATTCGACCTGCGCAAAAGCAGGGTTTATCTGGCTTATTAAAGGCGATATCGGAACAGTTAACACACCTGCTAGCAGCAGGAGAACTCCGAGGAATCCCGTTAACTGACCAAGACCTTGAAAAGGTTTTTTGAGGTGTTTCACGAATTTTATTTTTATATTATTCACACTATTATATCACCAACAAGCCATTTCACTCTTCCAAAAGGGATATTTAAAACCGCTATGTGCAAAACTCGCAAGAAAAACAAAATTGATATACTAGAAAACAAAAAGAGCCAACCTGTAA
>CAYGRJ010000155.1:0-3609 GCA_964352285.1 uncultured Candidatus Peribacteria bacterium | reverse complement strand
GCCTACACCCATCTCGGACTCACTCCCAAAATTCAAGACATCTCAAACCAATCCCACCTGTTTGAGTAAGAAGTTTTCTTTGTGTCCCGAACACCCTGAGCGAAGTCGAATGGGTTGAGGGACTTCAGGAAAAGCACTGCTTTTCTCAATCCTAAAGCTCTTACTAATCCTAACGGACCTCATAATCCTGAAAAAATCCTACCTCAACATCAACTCCCTCAAAAAACTCGAAGAACTCTTAGAGATCTCTTACGACATCCCCAATCGCGAGGAATTTAATACTTTCATCTTTCAGCACCCCCTCAGATTTACCCCATATCTACTTGAGCAAATTAAGAACTCCCCTGCTGTCGCGCGACAATACATTCCTAACCCCAGAGAACTTGAAAGAACAGGTATTCAAAAACCCCTCTGTGGAATAATCCCTACCAATATCCCAGGACTCGAAAGACTCTACCTCGACCGGGTGATCTTGATGCCTACATCACAATGCTTCGCCTACTGCCGCTTCTGCTTTCGCAAAAACTATTCTCATGACGCTCGAGACGGCGACTATGGGTCGCCACAAGACAACTTCGAACAAGCCCTCAACTACATTCGTGAAGACGACCGCATCAAAGAAGTACTCATCACTGGAGGTGACCCTCTTTTGTTCCCAGAAATCACCATAGAGCTCTGCAAGAAGCTCCAGAAGATTCCTAACCTCACCAGTATTCGAATAGGGACTCGCATCTTCACCAGCGACCCTGAGCTCATCGATAATGCCTGGATCAAGCCATTCAGGGAACTCAACGAAATAAACCTAAATCCGAACATTCCTCCCCTTCCTAACGGACATAAAGCGCCTATTACCATTTCTCCACAAATTAATCACCCAGACGAGCTGACTCCTGAAACGACTCGATCACTACTCCTCTGCACTCAAAACAACATTCCTCTCTATAACCAAAGCGTCCTGCTCAAAAACATCAACAATGATGCTAACGTTCTCATTGATCTCTACAGAAAACTCCGACAACTCGGAGTAGAACCCTATCGTATCTATCTAGCTGATCCACTCCAAGGCACCGAATACCTCCGCTGCCCACTCGATGAATTTATCAAGATCAAAAAACACATGAGAGCCCATGCCAGTGGACGAATAGTCCCGAGTTTCATCATCGACACCCAAGTCGGTAAGGGCGAATATGGTTCTGACCTGGAAGTGATCAAAAAAGAACCTGCCCGCCACGGCGGGGGCTCAACTATCTGGTTCAAAACCCCGTACAAAGCAGAAATCTACAGATCTATAAAACCCTCCTGGAAGATCCCAGAATTTGCAAAAGAAGCCGATGACGGCTCACTCATCGTGGCCTATGAAGATGCTAAAGAAACGTCACCAAAAGAAACCCCTCAAATCACCAGTTTTCCCATCTTAGGGAACCTACAATAAAACCACTGACATCAATTCAACACCCAAATAGAAAGCAAAAAAAATGGGGTCTGGGGTGAGTCACGACGTCATCAAAGATATTGAAACCAATAATGCTCCTAGACGTCCTGACGGTCCCCAGTGTTTTTTGGCTCCTTTTTGACATCAAAAAGGAGTAAGCCGAAGGCTTCACCTAAGATGGTCAAATCAATCAAAACGACACAAGCCTCTCAAGCAAGTTCCCACCTCGGCGGACAGGCGAGGCATAAAAAGGCGACAGCCATCCCATAACAAAGGGATCCCTCCACTCCGGCCCGCCTGCCGGACGGCCAGGTCGGGATGACAAAAAGGGACAATTCCTACTGAACTCGCTCTACATACTCCCCAGTATCGGTATTCACACGAATCTTATCTCCATTCTTCACAAAAAGAGGAACCTGAACCGTGGCTCCAGTTTCAATAATCGCCGGCATAGTTTTACCTGTAGCACTATCTCCCTTTACTCCCGGGGGAGCGTCAGTCACCTCAAAAACCATCTTTGGGGGCAGATTAACTCCTGTTGCTTTACCGTTCACCATAATCAGCTTCACATCAATTCCATCCTTCAGGAAATCAGTGGCAGAACCAAGAGCATCAGCTGAAAGCCCAACCTGTTCGAAGTTATCACTTTCCATAAAGTGATACTCAGACCCATCATCATACAAGAACTGAGCATTTTTGTGCTCTACTGAAGCTTCATCCAAAGTTTCTCCTGACTTAAAGGTGTTTTCTACCACCTGTCCAGTTTCAACATTACGAAGCTTCACCTTGTAAAAAGCAGACCCCTTTCCAGGATTCACAAAGGTTATATCGTTCGCTGTCCACACACCGTGCTTCCAGTTGATAGCACCACCTTTTTTAAGGCTAGAAATTTCCATAATTCAAGTTCTTCAAAAAATCAATCACTCGAATTGTATCACAAATCATTCTCAGAATAATCGATTTTTGTATTTATTCAGCTGAAGGATGCTCGTACTTCCCACCAATATCATAAAGATTTTGAATGTGAACAAACTTATAATCTCCTGCATCCACAATCGAGTAATCACCGTCATCCTCAGAAAGCTGAAAGTCATCACTTTCAAGAATTTCCCTGAGCTGCTCAAAATAATCTTCATGAACACTGATACCCATATCCTCAGCATTAGGAATAGCATTCATAACAAAATTTCTAGGATCTTCATGAGCAATATCTAAAAACTTCTTTTGTAAATGATTTCTCAAATCCCTCTCAACAAGTCCTCGTTGAGAATCCTCATACCCTCCATTTTCAGAACGAACAACATCCTCAGGATACAAAACAATTCGAAACTGAAAATGAGGAGGATTCTTCGCCAAGCTATAACCCGGGTAAGATCCCTCATCAGGAATAACGTTCCCGTGTTCGCGAGGCCCATATCCAAACCTTCCTTTACAGACATAACCCAAAGCAACCAACCTCTTTTCAATTTCTTCAGCATCTTCCAGAGTATCTACTGAAGGACAACTATAACCAACACCAGTATCCAATCCTAATTCCGTAAGCTCATAAGGATTAAAGGCTTCAGAAAGCTTTAAAACTTCATTTTGGAAGGCATCAGGGAAACGCTTTTTTAGCTTTTCCTTATCAGATACGAATCGTTCTGAAGGTTGAGCAACAGGATCAACTTTTAAATTCGCTTGCTGAAGTGCTCTCTTTCGGAAAACACTCATAAAACGCTGAAACATTGTTCTATTTATCTTTTCAGAAACCTTAGGCCTCTGAAGCATTTGCAATCTTTCGAAATCATCTAATCCCATATACAATGGTTATTCATACCATTATAGCAGAAACAGAGACTCTTTTCAATCCTCTAGCCCAAAGTCTGGTAAAACCTGACGAAAAAGATGATCAAATTCCACATAAATACCTCTCAGCTCAGCTTCAAGCTCTCCGGTCATTTCATAAGCGAGCTCATTCTCTTCCCCAGAGCACGAAGTAAGAACCTGTTCTATTCGGATCAAAACATCATCAAAAAGCTCTTCATACAGTGCTCTTGATCTCAAAAGAGCATCTTCAATGGGACTCGGACTTCTCTCCGTAATAATACAAAAGAAGAGATGAATGACATCTCCTTTATCCTCAAGCTCTGACTCAGGAACATCACAAAAAAACGCTCGCCAAAGCCGCATCGAAACAT
>CAYGRJ010000154.1:0-3646 GCA_964352285.1 uncultured Candidatus Peribacteria bacterium | reverse complement strand
TCGCAGTCCTTACTGGAAAGACTAATGCCATAGGAGCAAACCTCGAGCACTTTTTTTAAAGAGGCCACATCTCCTCTTTTATATTGACCTCCTCAATAAACTTCATCACACCATTATAAGGCCTCAATGAACGCTTTTTCTTGAAATTCACCCTAAATCTGAAGACGTTGTAACCACCGCCCCCTCTCTCACCACTATTGACATAAATTGTTTATTGCGTTTATGTATGCTATTTTGCAGTATCCGATCAGCCTCACAGACTCTCATGTACCATCCTCTCAATTCAGAACCATATAGAGACGATAGATTCGGTAGTGATCAAATGGCTTTATCAAAGCTTGATCTCCTTTCTGTCGACCATCTAATACAAGTGATCAATCAGGGGTTTTTGGATCTCATAGCAGAATTTCCTAAGCACTTTGAGCAGCTCCAAGGCCTCTATAAATCATTAATTGTACTTTTTAGGAGGATTCACGAACCAATGGCCTTTATTGATTTATGTATAAATACGGAGAGTACAATAAAGTTTATGTATGAAGAGACTCATAATAATTCAGCTCTCGATCCTGATAGAGATTGGGACGATATAGAATATCCTGACCTTGAGTCTCCACTCTTCATTGATCGCTTGAAAGGTGTCATCACTGAAGTTGCTAGTGTATTTGAGCAGTATTGTACTGAAGAACAAAACAGAGCAATTACTGCCTGGAAAAATGCTTTGATATCTGATTTTGAGGCAATTACAGGTTCCGGTGAGATAGATAGTAATTCTAAACTGAAGGTTAACACAGCAGATTTCATCCGGGTTTTTATTGAAAACCTTCCTCAAAAAGCAAGCGAAGATCAGAATAGAGTTTTAGATCTCGTTGGGACTTTTCGTGAAAAATTCTTAACCTTGAGCTATTTAGATTATCCCACTACTATTGTAAAACTGGAGGAAGATAACCCTCATGATCCACGTCTCAACGAAGAACGGCTGAAACCATCAGGATCAGAAGGGGAAGCATTGGATTATATCCTTCGAAATATTAACGAAGGGTATTGGGAAACAATGCTGAAATTCCCTCAATACTACCAAATTATCCAGCAGACATATTACTACTTGTTCCAGGTTTTAGAAGGACTTTCTAAACCTATCTATTTAAGATCCATCAGTCGGGATCTAGATAACGGAGTACGTCATTGGCATAAAGTGAATATAGGAAGTGAAATTGATGCAGATCGAAATTGGAATGACCCAAGTGAACGTATTGCTGACTGCCAGCAATCTTCATATTTGGAACGATTTACACTCTTCTTTGATCACGTCTCGACAAGGTTTAAGAGATATTTTACAGATGAGATCAACAATACTCTCAAAGCTTGGAAAATCCAGATTGCTTCGAATTTCACAGGTATTTCCAAAGGAGAAAGAAATGAGCATGCTCAAATTTCTCCTTTAACTTCTCAACTCCTAGAACAGCTCATTAGGTATTGCCAAAATCTTTTGAACCCTGAAGATCGAGCCCTCCCTCATTTACCTCTTGCTAGTGAATCTGATGAGCGAGTAAATATCATTAGAAGGTATATAAATACCGATGATTCTTCTAAACTCGAAGCATATGACCACCATACCTTTATTGGTCATATGCTTCGAGTGGGTTCAGATACTGGTTTAGAGGCCCTCTTTTGCTATAGACTCTGTTTTGAATTAACACTAAACCCCGAACAGAGATATATCCCTGCAGAACTTGCTAGTCTTTTGAATTACAAATGGAGTAACTTTGGCTCTTTCAGAAGATTCAAAAATGAGCATTTTAATATATACAGTTTTCCAAGGCCAATTGCATTGCAAATTGCAGAAGATATCAGACTTAAAGTTGATGAGGTGGTTTTTATAAGGCCAAATGAAATAACAAAACTCTACCGGGTTGATTTAGGAATCCTTAATAATTGTGCAAATACACAACAGATCATGAAGGCTTCAAATAGGATTAAACAAGATAATTCATTTTATTTATTAGGTCAAAAACTGAATGAAACTAAATCATGCCCTGTTTATGAGGGAGATCAGGATTCAGGTTGTGTGACCATTATCGCCAAAGATTCAGAAACTGTAACTCTTTTACAAACCCATCAAGAAATGTTAGAAAAATTAGAGGGACACCCAGCTGTACCAAGAATATTAGATGCAGGTCGATTAGTAGATTCAAGTGGAATGGATAGTGATGAGTACCGTCAGGTTCATATAGATAAAAGAGTCCTAGTAATAGAAATGATTGAAGGAAAAACCCTTAATGAATTGGGGATTTCCGAATTGGAAAATGATATAAGGATGAACGAGGGTGTGAGAGTTATCAAGAAAGTTGCTGAACAGCTAGCAGATTTCCACAGTCGTGGAATTAAACATGGTGATGTAAAACCTCAAAATATTATGATCCGAGACAGTGATGAATCAGTCGTATTTATTGACTGGGAACTTGCAACTGAGGAAGAAATGGTACCAGAAATTCTGATTGGTGGTAGAGAAGCGGTTTATGGTGCCCCATACTATGTTCCTCATAAACTCCTCAATGAAAAGGGTTTTAATAAACAATACCCCTCTCAAACTAGGGATATCTATGGCTTAACAGCAACCCTATTTCATATAGTGACAGGCATTGGACTTAATGTGCAAAAGCTCGATACAGAGCTGGAAAGAATTTCTCACCAGGGGTTAAGAAGTTTCTTCAAGACAGGGTTAGATCCCGATTGTAAAACACACTATAAGTCTGTGAAAGAGTTTCTAGATGCCTTAGATGTTGCATTTTTACCTTAGTTTTATTTTAAGTCTGCTTTAGCTGTACAAACATCTCCTCAATAAACTTCATCACGCCACTATATGACCTCGATGAACGCTTTTGATTTGAACTTCACCCTAAATCTGAAGACGTTGTAACCACCACTCCCTCCCTCACCACTCAATGACATTTTAGATTTCGATCCTTCTTTTTGCTCTTTCTGAAGGGCTCTTTGGGTTCTACCCTTAAGCCAAGCGATACTGATCCTTCCCAACACCTACAACCTGATCCTTTGCGAGAAAAATCGTGAGGTCACTTTTGAGGCGGTCTGGATGGATAGGGAAGCCTGATTGTTCTATGACATGACGAATCTGATCGAGGGTCATGGCTTCGGTGCTACTCATGGCATTGAGAACTTTTTGACGCCTTTGAACTTTGAGATCAAGATCGCGATCAACACTGGGTACCTTTGCTAGCATGGGTTTTTTTGCAGATTCTTGTTTAATGGAGGTCTTCTTCTTTCGGGCTGTGCGTATTGGAGTTTTTACTTCCTGCTGAACGCGAGTCGGTCTTCCACTTTTTTTCTTCCTCCTGGGTCTTTCTGGAACCCTGAGGGTGGAAACAGGCTTGGCTCCACCTTTAATCGCTTGGCCATCGAGATGATCGATCAAGTACAAAAACCCGGACCTGAGGTCTTTGGGGACTTTATCTCCGTTTTCCTGTGCAAGTTTTTCGATGACTTCTACCAATGACATTCTGACATTAGCAATGGTAAGCTCGACACCTTCGACCAATTCTATTTTTTGAAGAAGGGGACAAAGGAGCTGTTGTGGGCACTGGTAACCCTCTTTTTTTATAGCTGCCAGTATTGTTGAGGATAATTCAGG
>CAYGRJ010000153.1:0-3672 GCA_964352285.1 uncultured Candidatus Peribacteria bacterium | reverse complement strand
CCAAAGATCTCATTTCCAAACATTCCGATCATCATGTTCATGGCTTCAAGAGCCACAAAATCACGTTCTTCTGGGGTTTTGGCCTCGAGCATATTTACTCCTAGCGGTCGTTCTGTATCGGCAGGATCAAAGATAATTACATCATCAGCACGTTCTCGGGGAACCCATCCAAGAGCATCCTCTACGAGGTCTCCATGAGGATCAACTACACAGATTCCTTTTCCATTTCTAATATCTTGCTTAATCAAAGAGTCCAAGAACACGGACTTTCCCGTACCGGTTTGACCAATCAAGTAGAGATGACGGAAGCGATCTTCGAGCTGCATATGCACATCTTGTCGCTTACCTCGGAACATATTGTACCCAAGGGTAATGTCCCCTGTTTCTGGAAGATTATCTGGTGGGGGAACGATTCGGAAGCGTTGCCAGGCAACACTTGGCACGTTGTTGTATTTAGCTGAAGGGATATGCCACAGCGAAGAGACTTCGTCAGAGCTAAAGAGCATCTTGGGGAAGCGCAGCCAAATGGCAAACTGCCTCCGAAAAGACCTGTAAATAAACTCGGTCATCAGCTTGCGCTGCGAGAAGTAACGAGGGATCGTAAATCCATTTCCTGAATTTGAGCTGTATTGTCCAAAGGCAGCAGCAATGATTCCCACCTGTTCTTCAGCATCACTCTTGCGAGGTGAAGTTGCTACAACACGAATAGCCGTGTCCCAACCATCGTGAGAGGCTTTCTCTCCTATAGCTTTGGCCAATTCGTCGAGATGGGGAGAGTTTCTGTTTTGGCTGGCTTTATCTTGCTCAGCAATATTGTCATCAGTTCCTACAGCAAAGATGCGCACGATCATACGTGCCCAAGTGATGGGATTAAGCCAAGAAAGTAGTCCTGGTTTTTTCTCATCAAAAATCGATCCGGCTAGGTCTTTACACTTGTCTTGCCATCCTCCCTCTTTGGGCCGTACTACAATTTGCAGTGCTGCTGAATCTCGAGGACCGAGCTTTGACATAGCATTCAGAATCGCATTCATCGGTTCTGAATTGGTGTAGTTATAGGTTTTAATAGGATACTCAAAGGGCTTGCTGGTCTGCATATAGCAGCCATGAGCATGTGTCCCAGCTTTAAAGAGGTTGTATTCGTCGACTTCTTCTATAAGAGCATCTGGATAAAACGAGGTTACCGTCTTTTGAAAGGTCCCGACTTCTGTGAAGGGAACCACAATATAAAAGAAGATCTGTCCTTCGGTTGCGACTATTTCGTAAGAATAGAAGTTTTGACCCGCAACAAAACGATGCCAGTATCGTGAAGATGCCAATGAGCTCAAGGTTTCGAGGCACTGAGTCATCAGGCTAATCTGCTTGGAAAAGTCTGCCGCGCTCCCGAACTGTTCTCCTTCAGAGTCTTTCTCTTCTTTTCCTTCCTTTTTAGGAACCTTTACACGAAGAAAGACCATACGCATAGATCTCTTCTTGTTGTTGATCCATTCCACCAGATTGACCACTGCATATATTAAACACACGAGAAGGACAGCTCCCAAGAGAGCCCCTAAGTAAGGATGATTCTGGAACCAGGTGATGATGTTGGACAGAAAATTCATGCAGTTGTAATCAGGCGTTCAGTCGAACAAGTGACCCCTGCACTATAGCAGTGTCTTTTATTAATATTACCATAAAAGAAGCTGTTAAACCAGATGAGCTGCTGATCGCCTAGTGAGGATTATCACGTTAGAGTATTTCAGTATTCTTCTCAAAAGAATGCAAAGATGAGCTAGACAAGTGGAGATCACCTTCACTATACTCTGGTGCGTCTCAAGAAACTCGAGACCAGCCCCAAGGAAGGATACTCAAGTGGCTGAAGAGGCGGCTTTGCTAAAGCTGTAGGGGGATGTATATCCCCGCGAGGGTTCGAATCCCTCTCCTTCCGCCATCGTCTTTCGAATTCAAACTCCTCTTTTCCGAAAGCTCTCAGAAGAGATTACCTGCATCTGAATTTATGCTACGGTTTTTATGAATATCTTTCCACATGCCCAATCTCTTTTTCTTTACCGGTGAACACACTCCAATGCGAGAAGAAAAGCTGCAGTTCTGGCAGTCTGAATTTGCCAAGAAACATGGGGATATCAATCTGGAAGTCGTGGAAGATGCTGTGAAGGTTGGAGTGCCTCAGCTGATGACTATGATTGAGAGTCAGCCATTCTTAGCTGAAAAGAGAATGGTGGTAATCAAAGGAGTTCCGGCTGCGGCTCATCAGAAATCGAAGCTCGATACAGAAGCTCTTGAACCCTTGCTCGACAGCATTCCCGAGTCGGTTTTGGTCATCTTCGTCAGTGCGAAGCCTGACAAGAGGGGTCGCTTCTATAAATTGCTGGCAAAAAAAGCTACGGTTGAGAACTTTGAGCTCCCGAAGGGGAAGGCCCTCTTGAGCTGGGCTGCCCAGCGCTTAGGCGAGCAGGGGAAGCGGATAGATAGCAGAGCTTTGGAAACGCTGGTTTTTTATTGTGGTGAAGACCCTCAACGGCTTCAGCAAGAAATCGATAAATTGTCGTTGCTGGACTTCGACCAAATTTCTGTAGCAGAAGTTGAAAAATATGTAAGTGCTACGCCGGAGGCTCAGGTTTTTCGTGCCCTCGACCTGATTGGCAAGCGCCCAGCTCATGAGGTTTCACAGGCATTAGAGGACTTGATCAAGAGGGGAGAGGAACCCTTGATGGTGTTCTTTATGCTGGTACGTCAGATTCGACTTCTTCTTCAGGTCAGGTCGTTGCTGGATGAAGGCACTCCCACAGCTGTGATTCAAAAACGGCTTAAGATTGCTCCTTTTCAGGTCAACATGCTCAAAAGCCAAGCTGAGTACCTCAGCTTTCAACAGCTGAGCAAGAGCTTGATAAGGCTTCAAGAAATTGATGCCGGAGTGAAAACCGGGAAGATTCCGCTACAGTCTGGGAATCCTGGAATTTTCCAAATGCATATCGATCGATTACTGCACCGAGAGATGGCTAAGAGTTAGCTATGTATATTTTTATATAACTTGAGATCCTTATTATCGCAATTCAATTCTGTGTGATTCTTGAAAAAGTGCTTGAACTTGAGTGAAACTATGTATAAATTCTGTGTACGGATTCATTTTTTCCATGCTCAAAGCACTCTTCAGTTCGAACACGCGAGTAAAGCTGCTCATCGCCTTCTTGACAAACCCTGGTGAAGAGTACTTTATACGTGAGCTGACTCGTCTCCTTGACGAGCAAATTAACTCTATAAGAAGAGAGCTTAACAACCTGAAAAAGATCGGACTGCTGAAGTCTCGATCGAAGAACCGAAAAAAGTATTACTATATTAACGAAGACTTCTTGATCCTTGATGATCTCAGAAGCATGATTTCGAAGTGTACCGATCCGAAGAAAGAACTGGTGAAAAAGATGCAAAAGTTGGGAACTCTTTCGCTCGTTTGCTTTTCTGGAGCCTTTATAGAAAAACCAACAAAAGCCCTCGACCTGCTTGTAGTAGGCGATATGCCCCAAGAAGCGCTGGCTGATTTCATTAAAACCGAAGCAAAAGAGATAAAAGATTTGAAGTACGGCCTCCTCTCAAAAGACGATTTCTTGTACAGACTCAAGCTTAACGACAAATTTATCGTTGACATGCTTAAAGACCCTGATAATATCGTAGGGCTCA
>CAYGRJ010000152.1:0-3707 GCA_964352285.1 uncultured Candidatus Peribacteria bacterium | reverse complement strand
ACGTCGATCGACGTGCCTTCGTAGTCGACAGAGACCTCAGACAAATCATTGGAAGAAACGATCTCAACGTGGATGAAATAGCAATCCGAATCAGACCAGGAAGCGATCTCAGCCCTCAAACCCTAAAAAACAGGCTCAACAAAACCGAACTCAGCAAATTTGCTGTCATTCAAACCTACCGAGAAGCACAAGGACAATTCTTAGAAGATATTGCCTTCACCTTTGGGATTCTTGGAACAGTGATTGGATCCATTGGGCTAGTAGTAGCTTCCATCACCATTTTCATCGTCATCTTCATCAATGCTATCACCCGTCGAAAGTTTATTGGGATTCTGAAAGGCATAGGAATAGATAGCTTTGCCATAGAACTTTCTTACGTTATTCAATCGCTCTTTTTCGCCATTATTGGAGCATCACTAGGTGTTGCAGTTCTCTATTTGGCACTCGTACCCTTCTTTCAAGCCTACCCCATCAACTTCCCTTTCAGTGATGGAATTCTCTTTGTAACCACAGAAGGAACGCTTATTAGAATAGCTGCACTCTTCATCTCAACGCTAGTAGCTGGGTATATACCAGCAAAAATCATAATTCGAAGAAACACACTCGATGCCATTCTCGGAAGATAACACCAAACCATGATCATCGGAAAAAAAATTCACAAATCATTCACCGACGGAGACAAAACTTTAGAGGTACTCAAAGGTATTGATGTTCACATCAAAAAAGGAGAATTCGTGTCCATCATAGGGAGATCAGGTGCAGGAAAAAGCACACTCCTTTACCAACTCAGCCTCTTAGATGAACCCACATCTGGAGAGATTATTATCGATGGGAAAAAAACATCTGTACTCATGAATGGAGAAAGAACTGAATTTCGTCTCTTCGAACTGGGCTACGTATTTCAAGATTACGCCCTCATTCCAGAACTCACCGCCGAAGAAAACGTCATAACTCCCCTCCTCATGCAGGGAATGAGCTATGAGGAATCCATAAAGATAGCGAGGAAAGGACTCACTGAAGTAGGTCTTGCCGATCGCTTCGAAAACCTTCCCAGTAAGCTTTCTGGAGGAGAACAACAACGAGTGTCTATAGCGAGAGCCTTCGCTCATGAACCAAAAATCATCTTTGCAGACGAACCCACCGCCAACCTTGATTCAGCAAGCGCTGGAATGGTGATGGATGTCTTTCTCAAACTGCACAAAAAAGGGCATACCATAGTCATGGTCACTCATGAAAATGAATACGCGAAACTCACAGACAGGATAATCACCCTCAAAGACGGGCTCATTTCGAGTGATAAAAAAGTATCAAAAAGCAAATAAACAAGTAATCAAAACCAAGACGGTTAATAGCTTATCGTGGAAAAACAGTAGCATCATCAGGATCATGAGGTAGTAAATCATCATGATCATCAAAAAGAAATTCAATTTACTCATCATGAAAGGGGTCTGTACCAAACTCATCTTGAATACCATCATCACCTTGAGGATTAATGTTGAGAGTTAAATCTTCATCACCAACATTAAAAACGGTAGAAAAATCAATAGTATCACCAATCGGTTCTTCATAGTTGGTCATACGTATTTGTTGTATTCGAATTTTTTGATACCTCAACAAATCAGCATCACTCAAGAGTTTTCTTTCTTCAAGAAACTGTATTTCCTGTGAAAGAAAATTCGATAAGTAGATTCTTAACTCACTATTGGATGAAATATGAGGAGGTAAATACCTAAATAATGGATTCCATACTCTCTCACTAGGTAAAGTAAGGTATTCTTCACCCTTATGGGCTATAAGTAGGCTTTCAACCTCTGTCGTAAATTCAAGAGCTTGTGGGAAAATACTACTAGCTAAAGGAACCGAATCAGGATCATTTTTCATACGATCAGCAGTCTTATATCGAACCCGATCAAAAACATCAAACAAACGACCATAACCATTACTATTGAGGATCATGTCAAGTGGTACAGAGAGAATGAAAAGCACCAACAGGTTAATAATGACCTCCTGAGAAAGATGTGAACGCCCTTTAGGATGATGATCAGGATAATTCATGAGAAACATTCAATAAAGCGAAAACATACAGTCAACTTAACATAAAACATTCTTCTCACCAGGCACATTTTTCTTTATAGTCATCTTATAACAACAATACTCCTCTCAATATTATGCTCTTTCTCCTCTTAGGACCATCTGGTGTCGGCAAAGGAACCCAAATTAAACTGCTGAAGGAACGGCATCCAGAGTACGTATTTCCCAAATCCATTACCACACGAAAAATGCGTCCAGGTGAGTCAGAAGGTAATCCTTATCACTTCATTTCCCAGGAAGATTTTGAACAATATGTACAAAATGGAGATTTTTTGGAGTGGGCTGAAGTTCACAAAACCGCTCGCTATGGAACCCTTCTGAAACCCATAGAAGAAGCTCTCTCAGGAGGGAAAACCGTGATCAAAGAACTTGATATTCAAGGGCTCATCCAAATCCATAGCACCATCAAAAAAGCTGGATACGAAAGCATTCGTGAACAGCTCCGAAGCATCTTCATCATGCCACCTTCGGAAGAAACCCTCGTAAAGAGAATTACCGAAAGAGCGCCTATTAAAGAAGTAGAACTGCAAGCTCGTCTCGAATCGGCTCAAAAGGAAATTCGGCAATCAGGTATCTGCAGTCACATTATCGAAACACGTGAAGAAGACGGAATTGAAACAGTTTACAAAAAAATCTCAAAAGTCATCAACGATACAAGCGATGAAGCATAAGCTTCACATTCGAATTGCCCCCATCAAGCATTTCCCTTAATCTCAAAACGTTCGTTGTGTTCTTCACGCAGATCAATTTTACGTTATTAGCCTTCTCAAACCATGCTCTACGACTCAATTGTAATCGGATCAGGACCTGCTGGACTGACCGCAGCCATCTATAACGCACGAGCTGACATGAAAGTCCTTTGTATAGAAGGAAGCACACCAGGTGGACAGCTCATGCTCACAACAGAAGTCGAAAACTATCCTGGGTTCCCAGAAGGGATTACTGGACCAGAGATGATGCAGCTCTTTAGAAAACAAGCCGAGAGATTCGGAACCGAATACATTACAAAAAACGTCACCAAGGTTGATTTTTCGGACACGATAAAAAAAGTCTACGTAGGTGATGAGGAATACACAGCAAAAACGATTACCATTGCAACTGGTTCAAATGCAAAATGGCTCGGAGTACCTGGCGAGAAAGAATACCAAAGTAAAGGAGTATCAGCCTGTGCAACCTGTGATGGCTTCTTCTTTCGCGGAAAAGATGTCGCCATCATTGGAGGTGGAGACACCGCCATGGAAGAAGCACTCTTCCTCACCAAGTTCGCGAGCAAAGTCACCGTGATCGTACGGAAAGACGAACTCAAAGCCAGTAAAATCATGCAAGACCGAGCACTTGATCACGAAAAAATTGAATTCATGTGGAACTCTGAAGTACACGAATACCTCGGATCTGAAAAACTCGAAAAGCTTAAAATCTACAACAACAAAACTGAAGAAACATCAGAGTTAGCAGTAGAAGGAGCATTTGTAGCCATAGGACATAATCCAGCCACCGAAATATTCAAAGGCCATATCGATATGGACGATGTCGGCTACGCTATCAAGAAAAACAACAGCATGACATCTGTAGATGGAGTATTCACCGCTGGTGACGTTCATGACCACCGCTACATG
>CAYGRJ010000151.1:0-3715 GCA_964352285.1 uncultured Candidatus Peribacteria bacterium | reverse complement strand
AACCAGGCCATGACTTTTTCTGGTGGAAATTGCCCAATGGCTGTCTTCAAGAAACGTGATCCTCTTGTGTACTTCGAAAGGAGTGTTTTTTTGTCAGTTATTCCTGTGGTGACGTTACATCGTCCGCCACCACTAATAATCACCTTGGCTCCTAGGTAGGGATTTTTTTCGTAGAGGTGAATGTCCAGATCGAGATCCTCTTTTTCTTCTAGGAGTGTAGCTGCACACATGAGTCCAGCTGCTCCTCCTCCGATGATGGCAATGTTTGTTTTCTTGTTGATAAGAAAAGATTAGTGCTTTGATTATCGTATCATATGGCCTTTCGTTTCTTTTCACGCTTCCTAGAGAGAGCAAAGGCTCCTCTTGCTACTCGATTGATAGCCTTGTATTGATTTTCTTTTTCACATCGTTCTATTAGACTACTTTCATCGAGCATGAGTGCAATGAGCATGTGCTGGAGGTCTATCATGCAGTAGATAAACCAGCTGAGGCACTTTGGCGCCCTTGCTGGATCCAGAAGGTTGGTATCGATTAAGATAACTTGTTCTTCCTCCGTAACGGAGATGTTGTAGGCGCCGAGTTGTCCGGTTTGTTTTTCAAAGAAGAGGTATCTCAAAAAGTGATAGGCTGCTTCTCCTCCAAGGAAGTCGAGAGCTGCTCGATGATTTTTTCTGATATCGAGGGATTTTTCTAGAAGGCTTTTGAATTGAGCTTTTATTATCGGATTTGTGATATTGATTTCGCGGAGGACTTCTCCTCGAATTTCTTCAGCAATTATCGCGTAGTGTGTACTGATGAGATCTTCAGGTGTTTGGATGCTCAGATCTCTGAGTACTGATGTTTCTGGTATGTTGACCTGGTAGTCCTCCATAATGCCGAGATCTCTTGTAACCGTCTCTGCTGTACTTTTGTCCCAGTATTTCCCACCTCTATGAGGATATTTGATCACTTCTCCATGTGGTGATAGACCAACGTAGTGTTGTGCGCCTTTCCCTAGCCAGCGATCTATTTTGAGTTTCTCCATAAACTATTTTAGCCCTTATTTTAGGGCTTTTTCCTTCTTTTAACAATCAGATCATCTGAGTTCCGCCCAAATCTCATTTCTTCTCATAAATGGGGGAGTCCAAGGACCGTTGTAGCCGGCGAAGGAAATACTCGTGTACTCTAACCCGTCTCTTTCGAGCATGTTGATGAGCTGTTCTTCGAGATCCTTAACTTTTTTATCTCCAAAGAACCCACTGAATTTGAGGACAGCAACCTTTCTCTTCGGAACTTCTCGTAGTGTTACTCGATCATCGTTTGGGACTGGGAGTGTCTCCATGGTGTATTCTTTGGGCATTACAAAGGCAATTTTTTGCTTTGACTCTTGGTCTTCTCGAATGACTGGGGCTGTCATGTCAATTTTCTCTGAGATTACAGGTGCAGTCATCGCTATTTTTTCAGAGATGACTGGGGCGGTCATGTCGATCTACTCTGATTTTTCATTCAGTACTGGTGCTGTCATATCGATTTTTTGCTTGGAAGTATTGTCACCAAAGATATAGCCAGCCACAATCATAAATCCACTATTGAGTGCTTTGTCGAATTGTTCATCTCGGACTGTTTCAGCAATGATGTAGGGAGCGTATTCACGGATCTCGTAGCCTTCTTTTTGCTCAACTACCGTATATTCGGGTTCAGCAACGCTATAGGTTTGGAAAAGCCCCCATCCGATCCAGAGTGCTAAGAGAACGCCTATGAGTATGAAGAGTGGCATTTTAAGTTTTTTTAGTGACATAGGTGAGTGAGAGAAGGTATTTACAGATCTACTGTATCAGGATGAATGATGGTCTTGCGAGGTGATCATCTTGCCAAGAATTGTTACATTGGAGATGTCTCATAATCTAAACATATGAATTTGTATGGAGGGGCTGCCGTTGTGGTCTTGGTTTATATGATTATCTTTTTTTGTCTTTCGCTGATCAAAAAGAATATGAGTATTGCTGATATCGCTTGGGGTTTTGGTTTCGTCTTGATCTCATGGTATTCCTTTCTCATGAGCACTGGTCAGTGGTTTCATATATTGCTTACCGCAATGGTTTCTGTGTGGGGTACCCGATTAACTTTCTCTCTTGGGAAGAGAAATATATGGAAGCCAGAGGACTGGAGATATGCACAGTGGAGAAATGATTGGGGTCGATGGGTGGTGTTGAGGAGTTTTTTTCAGGTTTTTATGCTTCAGGGCTTGCTGATGTTCTTGATTTCATTACCAATTCTTTGGATGCAATCTCAAAGCACCCTTATGAGTGAAGCTTTGTTGTTGTTTGGTGTTGTGATTTGGATCTTTGGGTTTATCTTTGAAGTGACTGCTGATGCTCAGTTGAGATCTTTTGTGAAGACGAAGAAAAGGGGAGAGATTATGATGGCTGGGCTCTGGAAGTATTCACGACATCCTAATTACTTCGGCGAAGCTGTTCTCTGGTGGTGTGTTTTTGTAATGTCTTTGGGGGTTCAGATGAACTGGTGGCTGATCGTTAGTCCTGTTCTCATTACCTTTTTGCTTCGATTTGTGTCTGGGGTTCCGATGTTGGAGCGTAAGTGGAAGGGTAATAAGACTTTTGAAAACTATGCAAAGGTTACGAATCCTATGTTGCCTTGGTTTGGACCTTAGTTACATCTTTCTGCTGTCGTAAGCCCAATGGAGCAGTGCTTGGCGTTGTCGAGGTCGACAAGTCCACATGCCTTTTGGGCAGTTTTTCGTGAGTTGAGCGATGTGCCTGGTCATCGCTTTCCATCGCTTGATTTGCCGTTCGTCATCTTCGTGACGCCTTCCCATATAGTATCTGCAGTACCACTGAAACCAGCCTCGGGGATCATCTTGATGGATCCAGTGTTTTTGGATCCAGTATTCTAAGGGTTTACTCGCTTTGATTTCGAAGAAGTTGAGTTTGGAATCGTAACCTTGTGGGCTGAGCTTTGCCTTTGTGAACCAGCTCTTGGGGAATTCTTTTTGGCAGTCAGTCATGTATTTTCCTCCGAAGACCCCTATGGTCAGCATTTCTTTGGGAGTGAGTTGGGGTTTGAAGTCTGGGTGAAAGTGTTTACCAATGGGTTCGGTGCATTTATAGCTATAGTTTTGCTGAAAGCTGTCTTTCACCTGTATTTTTTTATTGTTCATTGATCAGGGTGAGGAGTTTATTGGCGGTGTTGAAGTTCCTGATGGTGACTTCTTTGTAGACTTTCTGTGAAGGGATTTTGCTGTATCTGCTTTTTCCAAAGAGTTCTCTCGATACGGATTGATAAACGACTCCTTTTCCTGGGTGAGCCCATTCGATACCGGGTTTGAGTTCCCCAACCGCTTCCTCGACTCCTTTTGCTGATTGAGGCGGTATCACCATCAAGATATTGTGTTTCCAATCGGGGTTCTCTCCCCATGTTTTTGGAGCATTCTGCATAATTTTTTGCCATTCACTTTTGCTAAAGCTCACCACCTGAGTATCGACTTGAAAGTGCTTTTTGAGGATTTTTTCGAGGTCTTTTGAAACGGCCTCGTTTGATTTTTTGAGGCTTTTGAGAATCACGTTTCCGCTCTGGATGTAGGTTTTTGAATTTTTGAACCCTTCTTTTTCAAGTACTGCTTTGAGTTCAGCCATTTTGATAATGTTGTTGCCTCCGACGTTTATTCCACGGATGAAGCAGATGAAGGTGTTCATACGGTTTGTTATGTGTTGTGAGT
>CAYGRJ010000150.1:0-3745 GCA_964352285.1 uncultured Candidatus Peribacteria bacterium | reverse complement strand
CACAGACCTGCAGTTCATTGGAACCCGTGTTGTAGTACATACGCCCTGAAATAGGAGCAGCACAGCCTTCAGGATCACTCCCAGCATTTTCAATCCGAAAGTCTTCTAACTCGAAGCCTTCTAGGCTCAGGTCATTACTGAATTCGAATCGATCATCAATAGGATCGAAAGTAAGGGTTTCTGCCAAAGTTGCTCCAAACTGGATAAAGACATCACCACCGGTATTATCGGCGTCCAGGATAAACTCGTTGGTACTGTTCGTTGGATCGTCAGAAGGCACATAGTCGTCAGCATACACAGGCACACGAACTGATACCAGTACCAGAAGGACACTCATCGAGATGTGAAAAAACATCCTCATTACTGAATTTTTTTACCGGTATATCGAATCCTAATCTTATGAACATTGGCATCGTCTCCATAGGTATCACTCACATCTCCTGGATCTCTTCGAAGTCGAAAGTTGATCATATCGTCTGCTGAAAGATTCGCAGACGCCATGGTAAAGCTCACGGTAGAAACTTCTAGAGATGTACCCGGTGCAGCCTCAGCTGAAGTCAGATTCGTAAAGGAACCTGGAGATAAAGCTTCCCCGACTGCAAAAGCTGCATAATCAAATTGAAAAAAGACATTTCCAGCTGAACCATCTGCTGAGGTCCAGAAAACGTCTACAAGAATGTCCGTTCCACTCTCCCAATCATGTGGTACAGGAAATGACCACCTCACCTCACTATCATCAATCACATCTAAGCGTAAAACAGGAGACTGTCCTCCACCAACAGACCCAGTAGCCAAGGAAGTCCGAACACCTCCAAAGATATCCAACCACCAAAACCTCTCCGCTGTCGAATCCGTATATACAGCACCCTCAATTCCGAGGGAGTCAGAGACAAATACATCATCACCATTCACAGCAAAACTACCATTACTAATCGTCTCTACGCTAGCACCAACAGTAAGATTGTTAACCAATTGCAGATCTCCAGCATCTGTAAAAGTAGCAAAGACTGTCCCCCCATCTTGAAAAAGAACATCACCAGTACCTTGTAAATCAACAATAAATTGATTTGTAAGTGCTGCATCCCAAGACACGTCTCCATTATCAACGACAATGGTTCTCTCTCCTGCATCATTATCGTAAAAACCATCGAGTGTTTCACCAGCTGCAGATCCAGCTAAAGAATTCCATACTGCCGCTCCAGCACTATCATCAACAGAAATGAATAAAGAATCAGAAGTATCATTGAGCCAGAAAGTTCCCACCAAGAAACCATCTGCAATATCATCACTTACAGCAGGATCAACTGATGAAATATGTAGTGTATTCTCTATAAGAGTGTTTGTACCGGCATCTAAAATCAGGTTTGTGACATTAACAAATCGATTTCCTTGTATAAAATTCCGTTCTGAAAGAGCAGAACTCAATTGTATACCATTCACCCAGGCATTACTTACACCTCGAATGAGATTATCAGCTATCAAATTATCATCTGCATTTGTTCTCATTAAAAACGCAGTGGATCCACCAGCATTTGATGGCCCACGAATGGTATTATTTTGAAAAAGATTACGAGAAACTAAGGTGTTAGCAGTTCCAGATCCAACCTGAAAGCCGGTACCAAATCCAACTCCACTATTACTCTCACCTTCAACAATATTATTAATAAACACAGAATCAACTGTAGATTTAAGGGATCCAGAATTAAATGATTCTACACCAATAGCAATAGATCCAGCACCCAAGCTCCCAGAAAAAACATTTCCATCCATACGGACCCCACTCACATTACCGATATAAACTCCATATCCAGCACCAGCTGCACCCATTCGGGTAGATCGATTATTGATCATATCACTGTTATTTACGCCTACAAATACATAAGCAGTCTCACGAACATAATCAACAAAGTTGGCTGATATGGTTGCATTCTCAATTCCAGTATTGTTACCAAAGACTCCTCCAATAGCAGAATCAGATGTTACATGAATACCATCTGTAAAATATATGACCCCACCACTCCCTAAAACTCGGGAGTTCTTGATGACAGGTCGCTGTAAAGTTTCAGAAGTTCCATCGATAAAATGGATACCCATTTTGGCAGTAGCTGCAGTCCCAGATTGACCAGCAACTTTTTGCACAGTGATATTATCCACGACTATATCTGCACCTCCTGCAGTACGAATTCCATGAATATCATCAACACCAACAGCACCAGATACTTCCAACTTAAAATTCCTAAGGGTCACTCCATCAACAGGGTTTGTACCATCAGCTGCTCCTAATTGTACTGCAGCAGTAGTAGTACCAGCACCTGTAAATCCAGATGCTAAAATCACCGAATCATCACCATAACCAGCAATATCAACATTATCAACAGTAATACTTAAAGTACTGCTAATACTGTGGACTCCAGGAAGTATCGTAAGTGAACCTCCAGATACAAGGCTATCGATGGCACCTTGGAGATTCATGCCTGGATAGACAAATATGGTATCACTCGGAATCGTACTAATAACCCCAGAAGTCAAAACATTACCACTCCCTGCAATGGTCACATTCCAATCTTCAAACTTCAGGAGTGTATTTGAACTCGATCCGGCTACAATAATCGCAGAACTAGCAGAAATATTCCCTACACCTTGATCTTTCAAAATAACTCCATCTGTCCCCATCTGTTCGGATTGAACAATCTTCAAAGTCAGAACAGGAGCCCCACCAGCATTACTATCGATTAAGGAATCCCCAGAATCAAGAACATCAATATCAACAAACTCAAACAACAAAGAACTCGT
The DNA here is from genome assembly GCA_964352285.1 of uncultured Candidatus Peribacteria bacterium. Lineage (GTDB taxonomy): Bacteria > Patescibacteriota > Gracilibacteria > JAUYGZ01 > JAUYGZ01 > CAYGQA01. The sequence goes on along the minus strand of CAYGRJ010000150.1, from coordinate 952 downwards.
CCCAGATTGAACATCTAATGCCATATCATCATCGATAGCATCGACATCCAAGCTGAGCGATATGAACGTTGTATCAAAGGTGTCAAATTGACCCGCACCTGTAATTTGGACAGTAGTCTGTGTAGCATCCTTACCAATTAAGATGATATTGGTAAGATCAACGGCATTAGTTACCACATGAGTCTCTGCCGAAAGAAGCATAATTCCCCCAGAAAGGGTATTCAAATAACCAGCACCCGTTTCTAAATCAGAATAATCAAGGCCAGTACCGACTGATATCACCTTACTGGCAGTTGCACTGATCAAAGTAATATCTTCCCATACCGTACCACTGTAAACATACGTATTTCCATCGACTGTATTTGTATAAATCTGACCAGCTAATGGTGAGCCAGGAGGAGCCGGTAGGTTTTCCCAGACAGGAAGAATAATTTGATTCTGGCCTAAGTCGGTCGGTTCATTGATCAAAAAATCTGTAGCACTAAGATCCCAAGTAATCGTTCCATTATTTGAAGGAACGCCATCATTACCAAATTGGAGTGAAATATCGCCATTGATATCATTCAAATTGTCGATAACCCATCCATTTCCATCAGCATTCTCCAATAAAAACTCATTATCAAAAACAATAGCAGCAAATGTAGCATGAGTAACAACTGCTAAGAAAAGTGCAGTTGAAAAAAATACTGATATGAAAAACTGAAACCTTTTCATTATTGGAGCTGTTTACCCATGTAACGTACTCGTGCCATGTGAATATTAATATCCTCGATGTAGTCATCAGCAACATCATTACCAATTCGATTAATTCTCACATTCACCATATCGTTGTTTGCAAAAGTAGCTTCTGGCATAGCAAATGTTACAACTTGAAGTTCAAGAGTAGTACCACTTGCAGCTTCTGTAGCGAACAAATCTAAGAAATCTCCTCCAGCAATGGTTTCTCCGGAAG
>CAYGRJ010000149.1:0-3801 GCA_964352285.1 uncultured Candidatus Peribacteria bacterium | reverse complement strand
TTTATTTTCTCCACCCTTATTTTCCCCGCCTTCCTCATCTTCATCCTTACCCCCCCCCTTATCGGGACCGCCTGCTTTATCAGCTCCATCTCCAGCTTCTCCTGACCCATCTTCTTTTTCCGGACAAAGGTCTTCAAAAGGACCAGGAGATTGACCACTACATGGATACCCGAGACCCCCTTTAGCCTTAGGTAGCACACAAAGGTCTACCTCGTCTGCTCTATCATTGTACTCCTTTTTAAGTTTTGAAGTGTTCAGTTTTCCTTCTAATTTTTCAATAAGATCATTAAGATTATCGATTTTTTCTTGTAATCCATCGAGTTCTTCTTGTATTTTTTCTTTCTGAGCTTCTACCTCCTCTTGGAGATTTTCTGCCTTTTCAATAGCTTCATCGACTTTCTGACGTCTTTGTTGACCAGATCGATTCAGCTTACCATCTAGATCAAGACCAGTGAGCCTTGCAGATTCTGCGCCCCAATCCTCAAGAGCTCGATTAATTTTGTCGAGGTACTTGTCTTTCGATTTCTGAGCTTTATTTGGCCCCTTTTTCAAGCCCTCTAGTTTTCCTTTTAGCTTTTTTGCATCTCTAATTTGCTGCCTAATCTTTTTTTCATCACCACCGATCTTCTCACATAGGTTATTCACAAACTCATTAAATCCAGCAACATACGGATCACAGACATCTGTACAGACGTCATACTGATTCACAAATGGTTTTTTCTTCGGGCATTCTAAACTTTTAATTTTCTCTGCACATTTGTTGTACCTCGCAACAAGCTTATTGAGCATTGCAAGCATTTTAGCTGCTTTCTTTTGGTCTTTTTTGAATGGGCTTTTCTTTAATTCTGATGGAAGTTTATACTTATCCTTCATCTTCTTAATATGAGGGATGTAGTAATCCCAATAGATCACTAATGCAGCTGTATAAATATGAGCACACTCTTCACAAGATACTTTTTCGATTGGTGGGGGCTCTGGAACAATATCCGGACCATCCTCTAATTCTTTGTTTCCATCGATAGGACAAAGATCAATACCATATCGTATTGCCATATTATTGCACTCAAAAAGGAGCTTCAGGATATGATCTGATTCTTCCTTAATAAGCTTTTCCTTTTGCTCTATTTGCTTTTTTTCTTCATCAAGCCTCTTCCTTAACCCTTGAGTTGTATCTCCTTTGATTCGAAAGGCGCTTGTTCCAAGTCTTAGCTTGGTATACGCGAATTCTTGCTTCAGCTTGGTCATTTGTGCCTGAAGAGTCTGAAGAGCTGTACTGTCGACATTACAAGGCAAACAAGGGACTTCAAAACAATCCTGACACTCGTCACCACTCGTCATGATTTCAAATTCAACAGCCAGTTTTTCTAAGTATTCTTTTGCAAGTTGCCATCGATGCTCTATTGACCGAAAGGTGTATATTCCTTGATTTGCAAATACTGGGCCAATTGGCATTCCAATCCCATTCAAAGGATATAAATCTGAATTCTTCGTTAGTTCTTCAACTGCCTTTTTGGATTTGTTGGCATTCCTTACGAATTCCGGACAAGGCTCTGTAGTACATGATATTGCGAGTTCTACGGCTTCATTTACGACTTCATTTACGACTTCTGCCACTTCATCAACAAACTCTTGTATACCCCCGAAACCCCATCCTGGCCTACCACGGCCACCTTCATCTCCTACTTGTATAGAAACCGCGCCTTCTCCAGGCACCGAAACTGATACGGTTCCATCAGCCTTTAGTGCTGGAGTTGGAACGGTAATATTTATGGGGAAAGTAGCTTGCCCAGATCCGTCCAGTACTACGCTAGCTGGTGCTCCACCAGCAAGAACTGTTCCGTTAACAGCCACTGCAATTGATTTTGTTTCTCCATCGTCATCGGGATCCAGAACGGTAATCGTCGATGTTCCCCCAGAACCAGAAAGGGTAGCAGGTGCTGCTGATAAACTCGCCGGGAGATCAACAGCCTCGAAGACCACTTGTTGAGATGTCATGGCCCCGAGATCATCTGTCGCTTCTACCGTACACACTCTTGGTGCACCAGGAGTTTGTCCAGCTGTGGAACTTTCGTTCTCTGCCCAGCTGGTCGTGAATTGGACTGTTTCCGTTGTGTCTCCAGCTGGAGCTGTGACAAAGGTTGGAGTAATGTCCGCATCACAAGCACTAAACACAACCGAAGCGATGTTGATCGTGTTGTCGAATATATCAACTTGCATAACTTGATTCAGAGCTCCATCACCGGTGTTGTTATGATTGTCTCCTCTTGTAAATCCTCCTCCTTGATTCCCGTCACCACTATATATCGGCCCATCGTTTGCTGGGTCAATAGTAATGACCTGAGTGAAAGGGTAATTGCTTTCTAATGGAAAGGTTTGTGATGGGAAAGAGCCACTTCCAGATGAGGTACCAAAAAATGAAGTTGTACCAGCATTATCAGCCCTAATGGTAATTCCGAAATTATAACCTGTTGAATTTTGAATGACCCCTCCACAAGCGGTTGCCGTACAACTATAGCCGGGTGGTACAGAACCCGTGAGACCTATAATCGCTAAATTTGTGTTGTTAATATCTATACCATGAGTCGCGATCTCAACCCCTCCTCCTCCAAGTGCATCCGTTACCAAAAAGACGTTAAGTGTAAAAATTTGCCCCACTGTTGGATTGATCGTCGTGAAGGAATGATTCGCAAAATGCCCTTCTGCTTGCGGAATATTTTGCATGCCCGTCAGGACAAGTACCGCTACAAAAATACTCGCGAGGAGAGAGCTCCCCATGCGGGCACATGCTTTTCTGGCAAAGTGATAACTTAAGACCTGGGTCTTCATATCCGAGGGTTTTTATTTGTATTTTTGTGATCTTTTTTTTGTGATCTCTTTATTTTACCATTTTTTTGGCCTTTTTAAAACCCCCTTTTCCATTTTCGAAGGGTTTCGATGCTTTTGGTGATGAGGTACTTCCCATTAAGAGCCAAATCCTGACAGGATAAAAGATCCATTCTTCGACCGCCAAAACCACATTTAAAATGGGTGATTCCGTAAAACGGGTGCTTAGGATTTTTATCGGGAGCAATACCCCAGAAGTTGTACCACTTCATCCCCCTTTGAGAGGCTTCTTGAATAGCTGTCCATTGGAGGAGGTAAGAAGCTGGTATCTTGCGGTACTTGGGGTCGGATGACGAGGCTCCGTGGTGATAAGCAGCCGTATTGCCGTAGTACATGACCATAGCAGAAGCAAGCACCTCCCCCTCATAGACAGCTTCGAGCATGAGAGCCTGATTATGAGCTGAAAACTGCTCTAATTGACCAAGAATGAGTTTCTTGGGATAGGGTACAAAGTTATGACGCTTGAAGGTCTGAGAATAGAGTGCCCAAAAACGTTCTACGGCCTGTGGATCTGTGCTTTTCCTGATCTCTACGCCATCTTTTGCTGCTCTGCGGATAAGGTTTCGGTGTTTTTTTTCCATGCCCTTCATGAGCTCCTCTTCTGATTTGTCTTTCAGGTCGAGCAGCCAGAGTGTTTCTGCCAGCATATGAAGGGGGGCTTTCTGAAAACCGAGGCTTTTCGCGAGTTCTCGATGCTGATCATCTTCTGGCCAAAATGGGCTCATGCGGATAAAGGCCGCCTTTTCTTTCTGAGCGAGCTGCTTTAAGCCTTCGAAGAATTTATGAAGATCATCACGATTCTTTTCGCCTTCAACCAGTGGTCCGTAAGGCAGGTAAAGGAAGGTTCCCCTCTTGGCGGTCACTTTCGTGACGAGTGACCTGATGGTTGAGCTTCCCCGATACTCCATCATCCAGACC
>CAYGRJ010000148.1:0-3805 GCA_964352285.1 uncultured Candidatus Peribacteria bacterium | reverse complement strand
CTATCATCCTGTTGGTTATGGCTATAGGGGGAATGCTCTACAACAATCCTCAGCTCTGGGAACAACTCCAGGCCAATCTTTTGGTTCAAACTGGAGAAGTTGTTTCTTCAGAACCTGCCGGGTGGCTGATTACTCGAGGACCTGATGATGAAAATGCCAGAAAGCTCAAAGAAATCTTCACAACGGTTTTCCCAGATCTCGAGATTTCTGAGCTTCATTATCTTTCTGACGAAGGAAAAGCAGCACTGCAGCAGTATCAGCTCAATGAAGTCCCAAATATTATCTTTAGTAAGCAAGCTTTCGAAACCCAAACCCTTGCTCCAGTAGTAGAAGAGCTTTTTATGCTCAATAATGATAACTATGTGCTTAATACAGCTCTGGTTAACCCAAGCAATCAGCTTCTTGTTGGGATGAATCCAACAACAGAAGAAGCCGTGAAGCTCGGAAGTGATCAAGCTCCAATTACCATGGTGGTCTATTCAGAGCCGAAGTGTCAGCACTGTCGTGTTATGGAGCAAAATAATATGGAAAGCTTCAAAGAGTGGGCAGACAAAGGTGTCGTGCAGCTCGTGATGATGGATCTGCCCCAAAGCCGAGTGGGAATGCTTCCATCAGAAGCTATCCATTGTATGCAAGACATCTCTCCAGAAAATTACGCTGAGTTCCGACAAAAGCTTTTCGCCAAGCCTAACCTAACTGATATCTACACGAAGAGAGAATTCCAGAGTATGTCTGGTCAAGACTTCGAAGTCTGTAAGGATAGAAAGAAACTCTTCAGTGATCGACAGCGACAAGCCGACAAAGATGGGATTACAGGAATTCCTGCCATCATGGTTGGAAAGACTGGAGCAGAAGAATGGCTACGCTTCACCGGCTCATCGGAAGATAGCGACTTCTTCCTCAACCTCATCAAGGATCTCGATCCATCGGCAATTCCTGCTGAGTCTCCACCAGCAGAAGAAGCTTCTGGAGAAGATGCCAGCGATACAGAATAAATCAAAACCCCGCAAATATGTGACTCACATAGCTTGCGGGGTTTTTTGCATTTCTAGTCTCTTTCAAATATTTATTAGAGTCCCTAACCCTTCAATATGAACGAAGAAAGCACGGTTTCAAAGTCCTCATCACTCAGATCTTTTTTGCCGGGACTGCTGATTGGGATACTTGTTTTCTCAGTCATAGCCGGATTGCTTCAGCTTATCCCTCAGAATCAAAAACTCGACGGGATCGTCTACCCTCTCAACGAGCAACACTTCACCAGCTCAACACTCTCGATTTTTGCGAATCAACAGCTCAACACTTCTGTGCTGCTCGAGGTGATCACTAATAATGGCAGTAATGACTGGACAGAGGCTATCAATGAAAAGTCTGTTGGGGCAGGTGGATTCCTCTATACCATCTCTGCAGACTATCAAGATGGTGATCGTGTTCATATAGATCATGGGAAGTACAACCAGATTCTCGGCGAAATGGAGGACGCCAGTTTCAAGCAACTCCCCAGGAGCATAAGCTGGATCTATTCAGATGAAGCATCTGGCATCGATGAGATCACTCAAACCAGCCAGAGCGAACTCTCTCAACCAGAATTCCAAATCAGCCTCTTTCAGGAAGACAAAGAGAAAGAAGAAGAGCTCATTTTTCTGAGCATTGGACTCAGTAGTTCTGAAGAAAATGACAACAATATGCGCTTTAATGCGGCAAAATCTTGTGAATATTACGACCTTGATAGTGAGTGGCTCGACTGGGGAACTGTTGAAGTCATCTACCCTTCACGCAGTAGTAAGGGAGACGCAAAGCAGCTTATCCAACCTGGAACATCATGGAACCGCAGCAACAGCTGTTACTTCGTGAGCCTCATGAACAATGCCGACAGCCTCAGGACCATCTTCGCTTCAGCTCAGCTGGATGCCAAAGCCAGCCTGAATCTCCAAGAGATGTACGTGCCTGATCAAGACTTCTCTTCTCTCATCAGTATCGACTTTGATACCGCCTTTTACGACACCCAAAAGCAACGAGAAACAGATGAACTTATTGAGTACCGGTCTTCACAAAAACGGCGCTTAGCAAGCTTAATCAACACCACTCCTGCTGTTTCTCTTGATCCAGAGTCCATCGTCCTCTATCCCAATCGAGCAATTGTTCCTCTGGACCTCAAGCCCAACAAGACTTATCAAGTCAGCCTTTCAGCTGGTGAAGACGTGTTCGGCAGCAGCTTCGAATCAGTTCAGCTTCCCGTAGAAACCGGGGAGCTCAAGTACTTAGGAATTCGTCAGCAAGAATCCCAGACCATCTTCATGGCTTCGCAGCCTCCAACGCTCGAGATCTTGCACGCCAATGTTGAGAATCCAACCGTTAAGCTCTGTCGGGTCGGTATAGAGAGCTACGCTAAGGTTGAGCACATGACTTCGAGAAGGGCAGACTATGATTTCAGCCAGGACTTTTTTCTCTCGGGAGTCGATGAAATCTTAGGTAACGACTGTGACGAAAAAGAAGTCGAATTGGCTGCTGAAGGCTTCAAAACCCCGCTTAATGTGGATGAGTGGCAGGATGGTCAAATGCGACCAGGGCTCTACATCGCCACCTTCGCTTTCCAGAGTGAAAGACAAGTTCTTCAAGAAGCTCCAGCTTTTGCGCCCCTCTTCTTCAGCTTGGTAGATAGCCACATCACTATGAAGTTTTCGAAGAATGGTAAATCGCTTTTCTGGGTGAATGACCTTGCCACCGGAAACGGGAGAGAAGGTCTTCAGCTATCTGCCATGAAGAACATCTTCAAGGCCAGCGACAGCAAATGGGATAGCGATAGCAGGCAGATGCAGTACAGCTACTTTAGCCCTCTAGAAGAAGACATCTTCGATACCAAAATCAACCTGGGAACCACAGATGACGATGGTTTCCTCGAAGTCGACCTCAGCGAGCAAGACTACCAGGATGCCTTTGCCAGCTGGTACGAAGAAGCAGAGCACCGCTCACTCTTGGTGGTGGCAGAAGGAAACGAACACCTCAGTTATGTAGTCAGCAAATGGAACAGTGGAATAGCCGACTGGAATTTTGGTTTCTCTCCAGCCAGTTGGGATGAGTCCGGTGAGTACAGCGCTCATATATATCCCGATAGAAGACTCTACCTCCCTGGTGAAACGGTTCATCTCAAGGCGGTTATTCGTGAAGAAGGAGATCAAATCAGCATTCCATCTGGGAAAACCTTCCAGCTCACCGTTCGCGACAGCAACTACGAAACCATTCTCGAAGAAGACCTTCCTGTGAATCAATATGGGTCATTCGTTCGCGATATTGAAATTGATGCAGATGCACCTCTTGGGACCTACCGAGTCGATCTCAGAGGAGATAACGGAGAGACTGTTGAATATATCAAGGGCACAGAATTCAACGTCGAAGAGTTCCAAAAGCCAAGCTTCAAGGTCGAAGTCGCCGTGACTTCAGCAGATCTCGAGAACAACATCTTGATTGACCCCAAGGTTAGCGAAACCAAGACCCGTTGGGGATACCGCTACAAGACCTTCAATAAGTCACTCAATCTCAAGGCTCAAGTATCAGCAAGTTATTACCAAGGAGGCTTGGTAAAGAACGCTCCTGTCTCCTACAACGTCTTCAAGCAGTACTACTACGAAAACTCTTACTGGGATGATTGCTACTACGGCTGTTACTACGAACCCTACAAGGACTTCGTCTCTGAAGGGACAGGACAACTCGATGACCAGGGGCAGCTCACTTTGGAAATCCCAGTAGATCACGAAACCTCCTGGAGTGATTACCGCTATCTGGTCGAGGTTTCTGTCTCCGATGAAAC
>CAYGRJ010000147.1:0-3843 GCA_964352285.1 uncultured Candidatus Peribacteria bacterium | reverse complement strand
TCTTAACGGACTCCAAGGGTTGATTGAGGTCGATATTTCTGCTATAATTATCTGATGTGTTTAAAAAAAAAACACAAAAAAAAGAAACAAAAAACTAAAAAGCCTATGCGGTTGAAAGTTCTCATATTGTTGCCTGTCTTAATTCTTGCAGTATTGCAGAGCTTTTCTGTGTCTTTTTCTGATGTTCAAATTGGTGTCCTTGCAGCTACAAGTATAAATTATGAAATGGAAAGTAGTGTTAAGCATGCGGCATCTCAAGCTTCAAATAATTACAGTCTTTGCTCTCAGATTCCTTTTTCTGCTAGTAATGGAAGTTCAGCCTCCTACCAGTTGATGCCTTCATTGAACTGTTCTGATCAGGCTCCGGTCGTCGTAGCACCTTTCTGTGGAGACGGTATTAAGGATCCTGGGGAAGTATGTGATGGCACAGATTTTGGTGGATTGAGTTGTTCTGATTTTGGTTATACCTCTGGGGTTCTCGGTTGTTTACCGGATTGTACTGCACTTTCTGTCGCTGCATGTTTTCCGAAGACAAATAGTACAGGAGGTGGAACTGGCCCAGGTGGAGGATCTGGTACAAGTACAACAACTACTGGAACAGGAACGGGTACAGGTACTGGTTCAGGTACAGGTACAGGTACAGGTACAGGTACAGGTGGATTAGTAACTACCGGAACAGGTGGTACTGGTTCAACGACCAGTACTGGAATTGGGACTGGTACAGCAGGGACTGCAACTACTGGATCTGTTCCCATCTCACCACCACTACCTTTACCACCTCAAGTTCAGCAATGTGGTAATGGTTCATTGGATGATGGTGAGCAGTGTGATGATGGAAATGCTTTAAATGGTGACGGTTGTAGTTCATCTTGTGATTTTGAACCAGAAGAGCCTGCGTTAGATATCGAAGCCTCATTACTTCAGCCACCAGTTCGTCCTGCAGCTCCTGAGCCAGCTCAGATTTTAAGCTACTGTGGTAATGGATTCGTAGAACTCTCTGAATCTAGTGACGATTCTAATCGTGAATCTGGTGATGGATGTAGCGCATTTTGTCAGATTGAAACCTTGCTCCCTCCAAGTATTCCAGCTGGAAGTGTGACTGTTCCAGGTGAACCAAGTGAGAGTCTTGACCTTCCAGAACTTGGTTTGATAGGGGAGTACCTGACCAATGATATAACAACGCTTTTCTTTGAAGAATTCCCTGAGGGAAGTGGGAGTTACGATATCACTCTTCGTGATGCAGAGAAGAGATTTGATATAGAGGTTTTGGAAACTAGTCCTGGATACTTTTCGTTTTTACTTGAGGAGGACTTACCAGATGGGTTCTATACCATTTCTGTTGTTGATCTTCTTCAAGAGGGTGTTTCACGAGACTTGATTCTCGAGGTACAAGATCGAGAGATTATCGATTCACCTCTCCTGACTGAATTTGATGATAGAGCCTTTGAAAGTTTTGGTGATCAAGACGTATTATATGTTTATGATGACCAGCCTCTCCTGCGTGGAGTTACGCCTCTTGGGTCTCGTGTGGCTTTGTATTCAGAACTTTTGAATAAGACTTTTATTGTTGCAACTAACGATAGCCATGAATTCGAGTTCTTGTATCCGGAAGTTTTGGTTGCAGGTGTTCGAGATACTTTGAGTATTGTTGCTCATTACGAGAATGGATACGTTTCTGAAGAAGTACAAATTGTATTGGAGAAACTGCCTCTGCGGGGTGTGGCTCCACAGGTCTTGATGAATAATCAAGGTGGTCTTGATCTTTTGTTTTGGGCATTTGTTACGACTGTTAGTGTTTTAACCACTTCACTTCTGTTGATGCTCTTCCGAGTGATTGTAGCTCATCAGAGAGTACTTGTTGGCTTAGGAACTGCTTTGTCTTCTCCTTCAAGAATGCTGCGATCTCTGAAAGTAGTCTTGTCGTTTTTATTGGCAATGGCTTTCTTTGTTTTGTTGCTTTTGCAGGCGTCTGCATTTACCACGACAACTCCAAACGTTATTCCTTATGAAGGTATATTAAAGGACAGTACCTCGACTCCTATAACGACTCCCGTTTCGTTACGGTTCAGTGTCTGGCTCGATGGTGACTTTACTGTAGGTGTTGATAGGGATGGTGCTGGTGCTATTCCTGGAGCTGCTCCTGGCTTTTCGGGTTACTCTGAAGTGCATATTGTGACCCCGGATACTAATGGTTTCTTTCAGGTCGATATTGGTTCTATTGGAGGCACTATTCCAGAGTTTAATATCGTATCTGACCTGTTTTTGCAGGTTGAAGTGAAGCCTTCTGCTTCTCCAGATACTGCCTATGAGACACTTGATATTGATGGTGTCGATAATGTTGCTGATCGTCAGACTATAGGAACAATGCCATATGCTCGAAATGCTGATTATATAGATAATAGAGAAATTGGAACCAGTTCTGGTGATATTGCTATTTTAGGAGTAGGGGATGTTTTTCCGATTTCGGTTATTCCAGGAGGAACCAATAGTGATGACTTTATAATAGATGCAGATGATGATGCACCTGGATTAACACAGCTGAGTTTTGGGCCAACACTTTCTAACCGTATCCTGCAATACGACCCCAACGGAGTTGCTGTTGCTGATGGATGGTTTAACTTTACTGATGATGTGAATATTGATGGTGATCTCACGGTTACAGGTACTATCAACGGAGTGACTCTTGGCCCTCAAAGTAAGAGTATCCAGTTGCAGCCCGAGTATCCGAATACCATCTTTGAGCGTGATGGAGCTGATAATAGAGGGAAGCTTGAGGTTTTCTTCGTTGATACTGATGGAGGAGGTGGTCCAAATAACTTTAATTATTATGAGTGGACAACCCGGCAATCAGGGCTTCAAGATCTTGATGTTATTGTTCGTTTTCATATTCCAGAGGATTTTACAGCCTTTCAGGCCACTCCGATGGTTCTTCGGTATCGAACTCTTGATAATAATGTTCTGAATAACCGAATTGATGTGGAGGTTCAAGATAGTACTGGGACTACAGTTGCAGGACTTACCGGTGGATCTGCTTTGGTTAATAGTACCTTTACGACTTCAAACATCACCTTTGGAGGTGGGGGAACCTTTACTGCTGGTTCTGAAGTAACGATCATATTGAAAATGTCTGCACTGAGTAGTGGAGCAGCACATTTGAGTGATTTGACTATAAATTATATTGGAAATTAAACGCTATGAAACTTAATATTTTCTCAGAATCGAGAAAGGGAAGAGCTGGGCCGAGTGCTCCAGTGATGATCTCTGGTGACTCATCTGATCCTCCTCGACGAGGACGCGGTCGTCCACCATGGAGACTCCCTGAAATGCTGTCTCGCACACGCCTAGGCACATTTCTGTATGAATTAAACTTTAATAAACCCTTAATAAGAGACATGAAAACTACTAAAAATATAAAACAACGACGCGGCAAAAAGCTGCTTGCTGTGCTTTCCATCCTCGGGATGGTGACCAGCACGATGTCGAGTGCTCAAGCTGCCATTCTGTTTCAGGATGACACCTTTCACGACATTGAATCAGAAGCGATTCTGATTGACTCCAATGGTACTGGAACAGAGAATACTTCAATCCAATTCGGTAATGATGCCGTACCTGCAAGTAACGGTACGATTACTTGGGATGTAACAAATGACGAGTTCAATATTCAGAATAATCTTAATTTCGACGGAGATGTTGATATGAGAAATGCTGATGCTGTTCATATTCAAGAGAGTCCAGATCCAGATCTTTTGACCGGATGTGCAATCCTTGGAGAGATTATTTTGGATACCACTGATAATGAAATCCAAATTTGTACGGCTATAGGTGCTGACTCAGTACAGAGTG
>CAYGRJ010000146.1:0-3897 GCA_964352285.1 uncultured Candidatus Peribacteria bacterium | reverse complement strand
CTGTGTCTGAATTCTTGATTCCCTTTACCATTGGAAGTTTTCTATATATTGCCGCTGGGGATCTTATTCCAGAGCTTAAAAAGCAGGGCACTATCAAACATTCCCTTGTTCAGTTTGTTGCCCTCTTGGTAGGGATTGCTGCAATGTATGGACTTCTGTGGGTTGAGGCTCCTCATTTGGAGACTTATCACGAAGAACACACCGTTGGACAACATGAAGAATCTTTGGCTCCGGGACAGGTTTACGTTGATTCACATGGAGATGATTACCATTTGATTTTGGAGCATGAATAGAATGTATCAGTTTCTCCTATTGTTGTTTGTTGTGCTTTGTTCTGTTGTGCCTGTACATGCACAAATCGCTTCTGATGAGACTGCCCAATATCAGGAACATTTTTACCGTGCTGAAGTCCAAGAGGTTCTCAGAGAGGGGGCTGAGGAATACCTAGGGACATCCTCTCTATCACAAGATCTCTTAGTTGAGCTTTTAGAAGGACCTGATCAGGGGCTTGAACTGGAAGTTTTTTACCCAGCTTCTTTTGATGATCAGCGCTTGCTTTTTGAAACTGGTGATCAGATTATTGTGGTTAATACTCAATACGAAGGTGAAAGCTCATATCGCTTCTTTGAGCGTTATCGTCTGAGTTCCTTGTGGTGGGTGTTCGCCGGTTTTGTGGTTTTGGTTGTTGCAATTGCTGGCCTTAAGGGGTTTATGTCTCTCATCAGCCTTATATTGACCTTGATTCTTTTGACCACCTGGATTGTTCCGAGTATTTCATCAGGATCCAGTCCTCTGCTCACGGCATTTATAGGGTCGGTTGTGATTGCTACCCTTGCTCTCTTTTTGGCTCATGGCTTTCGTGTTCGCACGACACTTGCTTGGATAAGTACTTTGATTACTCTCGTCGTTGCAGTTCTATTTGCTGTTTTATCGGTTTCTTTTACCGATTTGATGGGCTTGGGTTCAGATGGTGCACTTGACTTGCTCTCGAGTTCTTTTGGGGCATTGGATATGAGAGGATTATTGTTGGGGGCTATTATTATTGGAACTTTGGGGGTTTTGGATGATGTGACCACGACTCAGGTTGCCACTATCGATGAACTCCATAAGTCGAATAGCAAGTTGGGTTTTTCGGGGCTCTACAAGAGTGGGTTGTCTGTTGGTGTTGAACATATCGCATCATTGGTGAACACTCTGGTCATTGCTTATGCAGGGGCATCTTTGCCAATCTTTTTGTTTATTACGACATCAGACCATCCGTTTTGGGTGATATTAAATAATGAATTTCTCGCTGAGGAAGTGGTGAGAACTCTTGTGGGAAGTGCTACTTTGATTGTTGCTGTTCCGGTCTCGACTCTCTTGGCGGCTTGGTACTATTCTCAGCGTGCTCATCATTGAATATGTTATGATTGAGGTACTTTAAACACACACCTATGGGAGCTGGATCAACACGACCAATTAAAGATATGCAGGAAGTCTTTAGTAAGACGAGCCAGCAGCATTTCGATGAACATGAACAGTTTATTGCTAAGTTTTTGGAAAGGGGATACAAGATTACCTCTCAGGATTCCACTGAAGATATTGGAGAAGGAAGTGAACTTATTCAGCAATCAGTTATCACTGAATTAAGTCCTCCTGTTAGAGAGTTGCCGATGATCAAGCTTGAGGCATCTGTAATCTACGGTCATTACTTTGAAGAGAAAGGGATATTTGATCCTTTTGATGATCCTGCTTTCAAGATCAAAGCCTTTCAAAAGAGTTCTGATCTGACACGTCGAAATGAGCCCTGGCAAGCGGTTTCCATGTAATTTTGACTTCTTATCTCAAGATAAAATTCTCACTTACTTTGAGTTGTCTACCACTGACGAGGTCATAGATGATGACTGTGGCTGTATACTCTCCTGCCCGAAGGCTTGAGTCTGTTTGAAAGAAGGTCGAGGGATTTGGTGCCATGTCATCAGCGAGTATTGATCTTCCGTTTTCGCCTAAGAGTCCTTTTTCTGCAAATATAACATCTCCAGAAGGCCCTTTGAGTTGATTGCTCATGTCGAGCATGTGAAACCCATTAGGGTCTTTTTCAAATTTTCCTACATTTGTCACGATCATGACGACTTTGTCGCCTTTTCGAAAGCTTTTGTCGTGATGTTGCTGATATTCCTGTTTTTCAACATTTTCAGTCGCGAGGATGACCTTGTCGTAACTCAGTTCTTCTGGAGTTTCTTGAGCAGGACCACAGGCAGTGATGAAGCTGATGGATAAACACAGTAAGAGTAGCTTGGTGAATGATTTCATAGGTGTGTATTTAGGAACGTAGGCATGATACTTTTTTTCTCTGATTATGACCAGTTTGTCTTATTTGAAGGAATATCTTCGATAAGTTATGGCTTTTGGGCTAGAAAAAGGCTACAATGAGCCGACTTTACACTCCCTAAATCAATCTATGGATATCCGGAATATAGCTATCGTGGCTCATGTAGATCATGGAAAAACGACTCTTGTAGACGCTCTTTTGAAATCGAGCGAAGATTATGATGATCGAAAAGGATTGGATGAACGCGCCATGGATAGTAATGACCAAGAAAAGGAGCGTGGTATTACCATTTACGCTAAAAACGCTTCTATTCAGTACAAGGGAGCAAAATTAAATATTGTTGATACTCCTGGCCATGCTGATTTTGGTTCAGAAGTTGAGCGTGTACTGCGTACAGTTGATGCTGTTGTTTTGGTTGTTGATGCCTATGAAGGGCCTATGCCGCAAACAAAATTTGTTCTCAAGAAATCACTCGAACTTGGTCATAAGGTCATGGTGGTCATCAATAAGATTGATAAGCCTATGGCCAGAGCGGCTGAAGTTGTCGATTTGACCTTTGATTTGTTCGCAACTCTAGGTGCTACAGATGATCAACTCGATTTTCCTTATATCTACGCAGTTGCTAAGGATGGTGTCGCGGTTAAAGAACTCAATGATGAGCAAAAGGACATCACGCCTCTGCTCGACTTTTTTTATGAGCATGTGAAACCAGCCCAGGCAGATCAAGAAGCTCCCTTTCGCATGCAGCCAGCTACACTCGCCTACGACAACTTTCTAGGACGTATGGCAGTCGGGAGGGTTTATGAAGGAAAGCTTGCTGTGAATCAACAGGTCACCGTTTTGAACGAAGCTGGTGAAGCAAGATCGGGGAAGGTCAGTCAGATCTTTTCTTACAGTGGTATGGAGCGTGTTGAAGTTGCAGAAGCTGTTGCTGGAGATATTGTGGCTATTGCTGGTATTCCAGACATTTATGTCGGTGAAACGATTACCACAAATCCAGATGCAGAGCCACTTCCTGCAATTCGTGTCGACCCACCAGCTCTTGCTATTGAGTTTATGGTAAATGACTCTCCATTTGCTGGTCGTGAAGGAAAGCTGGTAACCAGTCGTCATATACGTGATCGACTGTCAAAAGAGTTGGAAACGAATGTTGGATTGAAGATTGAATTTGATGGTGATGGTGAAGGAATGAAGGTGTATGGAAGAGGAGAGATGCATATTGCAGTTCTTATCGAAACCATGCGTCGAGAAGGATTTGAGCTGATGATTTCTCAGCCGGAAGTGATTATGCAAGAGATTGATGGGAAGAAGCATGAGCCCCTTGAGAATGCTGTGGTGAATGTCCCAGATGATATGTCTGGAACGGTTATTCAAGCCCTTGGTAAACGAAAAGGAGTGATGCAGAATATGAAGAGTGAAAACGGGAATACGATGATTGAATTTGAAGTGCCAACTCGTGGACTTCTTGGTTTCCGATCGCAGTTCTTAGTTCTGACTCGTGGAGAAGGAACCCTTTATCATGCTTTTGATCGCTTCGTGCCTCATATGGGAGAGATTGTGAAGAGACAGGTTGGTTCTCTTATTTC
>CAYGRJ010000145.1:0-3907 GCA_964352285.1 uncultured Candidatus Peribacteria bacterium | reverse complement strand
CTGAGGAGCTTTAGCTCTAGAAACTGGCTTTCTTGCTCTTTTGCTTGCTGTTGATTTTCGTGCAGGTGACTTCTTTGCAGCAGCTTTTGGAGCTGTCTTTCGTCGAGTCGACACCTTTCGGGTTGTCTTCTTTGCTGCTGTTTTCTTGGCCTTTGCAGGCGCTTTCTTTGCAGATGCTTTGGAACTTTTAACAGTTCTCTTAGAAGCAGACTTAGAAGAGGAGGTTTTTTTGACGGCCATAATAATGCTCAGTAATACTCAAAAAACATACAGTCTCAACTTAACGCAGCTCGCGGTGATCAGCAAACGGGTTGATTGATTTCAGTTGCCAAATGAAGCAGTGAGTCTCTACTACTTTTCTTACTCAGCCTTTTTTTCTTTTTTCTTGAGAAGTTCTTTAATCAATGACTTAACCCAGCTTGCCATTTGCCGAGTTGTAAGGGGCTGAGAGCGACTCTTGATAGATTTTTCTTGGGCAAAGGCGATGTCAGCTCTTCGCTGATAAGGCTCCAGGTATATCAACCTCTTGTGCTCTTTTATAAGTTTGGTGACCCTTTTTACTTCTCGACGTCGTTGTTCAATTTGCCGCTGATCTCGAGATTGATGAGCCTGAAGCAGTGAAACAAGTAACACCTCTCTCAAAGAGAGCAGTTCCTTTAGTCTTTTTTGAAAAGGACTACCTTTCTGAGCATGATGAAGCTGCAGGTCTGGAAGCTGTGGTTCTTCCTCGGATGGAGACGGCAAGGAATTCATGGATATCATGAACGTAATTAAAGGCTGCAGTATAACACAAAAGAGCCCGCATAGGGAACGCGGGACTCTTTTTTTTCATCTCATCTACGCCTTTTCCAAGCTCACCACGACTCCGTGCTTCCCGAGTTCAATGACGCTCTCCCATTTACCAGGTCTTTTTTCAGCAGTGATGTCCGTGGCGAGGGTTTCGGTTTTGATATAGTCTTGATGCTGCGCAAGAGCAGCTTGAACATCTTCTGAATCAGTGGTGACCCCCACTCGGATGTTGTCGGCAACATTGAGATCTGCCTCCTTACGAAGGTTTTGGATACATCGCACAAGATCTCGGGCGTATCCCTCCCTTTGCAGCTCTGGTGTGATTTCGGTAGAAAGGAGGACGACGATCCCTTGGTCGGACTCGACGATCAGTCCTCCTTCTTTGTCGTCGAGAGACTCATAAGCGATCTCGATTTCTTCTGGAGTGAGTTCGTGATCAAGAACCTGGTAATTGCCATTCGGCAGGGTCTTGTAGTTTCCGGCTTTGGCTTCGCGGATAACATCTTGCACGGCAGCTCCAAGCTTGGGGCCGAGCAGTTTCCCGTTGGGCTTCACGATCACCTTTGCCTTTCCTTCTACAGACTCTAGAAAGTTGATCTCCTTCACGTTGAGCTCCTCGGCAATCACCTCGAGCTGATCTGAAAGGTCTAATGACCCCAGACTCCCTGGCGGAAGGGCTATTTCTACGGTTTGTAAGGGCTGACGTACTTTGATACGAGCCTTGGCTCGAGCAGCATGCCCGAGCTTGACCACTTTTTGAGTGATCGCGATTTCGGCATTGAGGTCTTCGTCAATTCGGCTCTCGTGATACTCAGGCCAGTCGGCAAGATGCACTGACTCGAGACCGGTGAGGTTTCGGTACATCTCTTCGGTAATAAAGGGAGCGAAGGGGGCCAGGAGCTTACAGACTTCCGTCAGCACGGTGTAGAGGGTTTGGTAGGCTTCTGTCTTTTCTCCGTCACTTTCGGATTTCCAGAAACGCCGTCGTGATCGACGAATGTACCAGTTGGTGAGGGAATCGATAAACTGCATGAGGGGATCGAGCCCCTTGGCGAGTTCGTAAGCGTCCAAACCTTCTGTCATGTCTCTGGTGAGCACATTGATTTCCGAAAGGATCCATTGATCAAGCTTGTTGGAAGGAACAAAAGGATCGGCATCAGAAAGCAGACGAAGCTCTCCATTGTGCATGAATCGCTGATGGTTCTCGTAATAATCCTTCCAATCCTTGGCATCTGAAGCGTTCTTGTTGATGACGTGGTTTACGCCTCCATGACCGACAACCAGGACGTTCTTACCGGCATGCTTCTCTCGGATCTGATCGAGTGAAGCCAACACTCGTTTTTCGAAGGCTTCGAGTTTTTCTCCTTGAGGTGGATCAACACGAAATGCCAGATAGGGTTGATCTGGGTTACCCATCTCTGCAGCGACCTCGTGAAAAGTCCTGCCTTCGTAGGTTCCGAAGCTTTGCTCACGGAGATCATCCATGATTTCTATTTCGAGACCAAGGTCTGCATTGATAATATTGGCGGTTTCTTTGGCTCGGATAAGGCTCGAACTGACGATGACATCGATAGGCAATCCTTTTGTTGTTTCTCGGAGCTTTTGTATTTGCTCAGTTCCTTCATCGTTGAGGGTGGCATCCATAGAACCCTGGAGGCACTGAGCTTTGTTGACATCGGTTTCTCCATGACGAACGAAGTAGAGCTGCCCCTGAGGCCTCCATTGATCGATATTGGCGTAGGTGATCAGGAAGCTGTAGGCATTCCAGAGCGGGAGCAGGGTCTGACGAACGACCTCTTGGACGCCCTTCTCTGCAAAGCGCATATCATCGGCCTTCACCACTGGTGAATGCATGAGGTAGATTCGCATGGCATCAGCTCCGTAGTTGTCGAAGACGATGTTGGGATCTGGGTAATTCTTCTTGGACTTCGACATCTTCTGACCATCTTCTGCGAGCACGATCCCGTTGACGATCACGTTTTGGAAGGCTGGCTTCTCGAAGAGTGCAGCAGAGAGTACTACCAAGGTGTAGAACCATCCTCGGGTTTGGTCGAGTCCTTCGGCAATGAAGTTGGCTGGAAAGGTGGCCTCGAAGCGTTCTTTGTTTTCGAAGGGGTAGTGAGCCTGGGCGTAAGGCATGGATCCGGACTCAAACCAGCAGTCCAGGACTTCTGGGATTCTGCGCATGGTCTCACCGGTTTCTGGATGTTTGTATTCCATATCGTCCACGAAGTGCTTGTGGAGGTCGACCATATTGCCCGTGACGTTGTCGAAGTAGAGCTCCTTGGGCTCTGCCATGGGATAGTGGTCTTTGGAATAGAGCAGCTCGAGGCTTTGGTTGTTGAGCTCTCGGAGCAGGAGTCGGATGCTATCGCTGTGGGTCACCACCAAGATTGATTCTCCTGGATGATCTGTGATCATCTTCTTCACGAAGTCTTGCGAGCGCTTGGTGACGTCCTCGTGCGATTCCCCAGTGTTCCCACACTTGGCATGGTAATGCTCTTCTGGATTCAGGGTTCTGCGTTGGCGGACGTAGTCCTTGATCTCGACATCTCGTTTTCCTTCGACTTCTCCAAAGTTAATTTCTCGAATCAGCTCATCGCTTTCGAGAGGAATTCCTGCCTCGAGTTCATTGGCGATCAGTTCTGCTGTTCGTTGAGTACGGAGGAGGGGAGAATAGATCAAGCGGTCGAAGGCTTCTTTTTGATGAATCTTCTTGAGCTTCTTCCCGGCATTTTTGGCCTGCTGCTTTCCGAGTTCTGTGAGGTCTGTACCTGGAATCTCAGCTTGCCTGAGCCCCACAGTATTTCCTTCGCTTTGTCCATGGCGAACAAAGGTGATTTTGGTGAATCGTCCCGGCATACGAGACCTGAGATCCGCAATAGACCCGAGGCACTCTGTGGTGACGGTTTCTCCAGGAGCTAGTGGTTTATCGGTCACGGCTTCCCACACGGGAAGTGGAGTACCCCAGTAGCGATTTCGAGAAATAGCCCAGTCTCGAGCTCCTTCGAGCCACTTTCCAAAGCGGCCGTGTTTAATGTGATCTGGAACCCACTGGATCTGATCGTTGGAGGCGAGCATCTTGGCTTTGATCTTGTCGACATCTACATACCAGGAA
>CAYGRJ010000144.1:0-3925 GCA_964352285.1 uncultured Candidatus Peribacteria bacterium | reverse complement strand
TTAAAAGTATCCATAAAGCCCTGCAAAAATCTTGCGCTGCCTTCGTCGGTCAAAAGGTTGTTGATACGATTCGCAAGATCGACACTGAATCTGTGCAGACTGTAGATCGAAAAGATCTCTGGAGGGTGCAAACACCTCAGGGATTCTATCGTCAGGATTTATTGGAAAGTTACGATAAGGAATTTATTGAAGCAGTTTCCGATGAAATCATGCTCGTTGAAAAGCGAGTAGAAGTCATTGCACTCGAGACCAGTGCGGAAAACACGAAGATCACTTATCCAGAAGATCTGGAGCAGATGGAAAAGCAATTGCGAACAGATGTGTTAGTTGGACTTGGTGAAGATGCTCATGCTTTTGACCAGCAGTCATTCCTCAGGCTTGGGGGAGTGAATGCGAGTTTTTTTCCAAAGCTGAAGGGGAATTCAGACGGAGATGTGATTCTTCATGCACTGTTTAATGCGCTGAGTTCTGCTCTGGGTGAGGGGTCTATCGGTAAAACAGCCGACGGCATGTGCGAGCAAGGGATTACAGATTCTAAGGAATACCTGAAGGTAGTGATGAATGCAGTGCGAAAGCGAGGATACTTCGTGAACAATGTGTCTGTAAGCCTGGAATGTGCGCGTCCGAAGATTGACCCCATGGTCCCTGACTTAAAGGAAAAAATATCAAAGATCACCGGTGCAGACCCAGGTCGCATTGGTATTACTGCTACTACTGGAGAAGGCTTAACTCCCTTCGGTCGTGGAGAAGCTATCCAGTGTACTTGTCTGGTCTCTTTGTGCCGTTACCAATAGTTAAATCGTTTATGGAGCCTCTCACGCTGAAATCACCAGCAAAGATCAATCTCTGCTTGGATATTCTGGGAAAAGACCAACGGAGTAATATGCACTTCGTAAATACTCTGATCTATAAGGATTATCAATACACAGACTCCTTACTGTTAGAAAGAAGTGAGTCAGGGAAGAATGTGATTGTTTGTGATCATCCAGAAGTCCCAACTGATGGCAGAAATACGATTATCAAAGCTTTAGAATTGATTGGTGAACAGGGTTGGAAGATTACCCTCAGCAAAAATATTCCGCTTCAGGCTGGACTTGGTGGAGGTAGTGGTAATGCAGCAACTGTCTTGAGAGCAATAGGCACTCAAAAGGGGATACCTTTGGACCAACTCGAAGTCCTGGCGTCTCAAGTAGGTGCAGATGTGCCCGCTTTTTTGAGTGATGATAACCTGGTCTACTGCGAAGGATACGGAGATCAGGTGGTGCAGAGTTGGTCGATTCCTCCCCTGAAGGTGAACTATATTGACACTGGTAAAAAAGTTGAAAGCTTAAAAGCCTACCAAAAGCTTTCTCTCGATGATTGCGGACAACATTCAGCACAAACTGATGCTCTCGTTCAGCGATTAAACCAAGGCTGGAGACCATCTTCATTCGGAGATATTCAAAGCTCCATTCACAATGACTTTGAATCTTCATTCTTCAAAAAATACCCCGACTGGAAAGAAAAGGGGAACTTATGTGGAAGTGGAGGGATGTTGTGGAGCTGTGACTAGTGTTCAGTCACCATATCTTCGCTAGAAGCCATTAAGTGATCTACAAGACAGGAAGAGCAGAGATATACAATTCTTTCTCTTCTTTCGGAGATAATATCTTGTACAGGAGCTGGGAGATACTGAGGGTTTTCGAGAGATCTTTCTTCATATCGAATCCCACCAATTTTCACTTCTTTGAGGGTGTATTTGTGACCTGTTTCTGCAGGGTTGTCACACTCTTCTCTATATGAGCATTCTGTACCTTCTTTTACTTTGGCTTCTGATATTTCAAAGCCTGACTTCAGATCAATTTCACCATCTTTTGATTCTTCGTAGAACATATTGGAATTTTCTTGTGACATAAAGAGTCTATTTTACAGTACTTTACTTATAAGTCAATAGATGTTATTATCATCTGATATTAACCTATTATCATGGATAAATCGAAGCTAATGGATCAGGTAATGGCATTTCCTGCTGAAAAAATCGCCGAAAAGATCAAGAAAAAGTTTAACCTCGATGAAGCAACTCAGCAAGAAGTTGATGCTGCACTAGCATTTCAACAGCTTGAAGCACGAGAGAAGCTTGCTGAGATCTTTGCAGATCTTGCTCTTGGGAACAAGATGAAGACATCTGTCCATAAAGATATGGCTGAGGTTGCATCACTTGCTAAGGAACAAGCGAGAATTGGTGCACAGGGTAAAAAGCGCAATGTTGGAAATACCCTGCGAGGTGCTTTTGTTCACAAGGGGCAAGGAACTCGAAAAGCTGGTTAGTTCTTTTTCATCAGATAACATAAAAATCCCCACTCCTGTTGTCAGGAGGGGGATCTTTGAAACTGTTTTAGGGATTAATACCTATTTACACTGGCCAGTGTTTACCTTATCACCTGGTCCCATAACCACTACTTTGTAGCTTCCATCTGCGCCTTTTTCGTAGTAGGCAATCTGTCCTGGAGGAAAGGTCTCGTAGCCACATTTACCAGAAGCCGTGTACTTGATGTAATTACAAACCCTTCGGTTATTGATGATTCTTGTACCAGCGTCTTTAATTACAGATCCGACATAATCGACCCAGAGACCATAAGCAATGTTAGGGAGAGATGCGAGACCACTAGCAATTGAAGCTGCTGTGCTTCCTCCTTGAGAAGCTGCCTGTGCAGCACCGGTGATCATCTCACCGACTGCCCCAGCGAAGTCCATACCGGTTTTTAGTGCCGGAGGAGCATCTGGTATATCATCTGGTCTGGTTTTTGCGATCTGCTGCCCTCTAGCTGTGATAGCCTGTAAGAACTTTTCTTTACAAGGATCCTTAGCTGCAGCTGGAATATCTCCACCAGCTCCCGTGCTTGTGCCTGCAGCTGTTGATGTCTTGGCGGCATCTCTGGCAGCACGTGCTTCTGCTGCTGCTTTATCACGGGCAGCTTTAGCTGCTGCTGCCTTCTTTCTGGCTTCGTATTCTCTTCGTTGTTGAGCAGCCTTTTTTCGTCGAGCGACTTCAGCTTTCCGACGTTGCTCAGCAATCTTGGCGTTCTTAATGTTGCACTGCTTGAGGCAGTCATCATAAGCCTTCTTGGCATCATCTGCCTTCTTGCGGGCCTCTCCTGCTTTCTTCTGCAGCTCGTCTGCTTTTGTTTTGTCTGTATTTGCTTGCGAGCGAGCATCGCTTGCTGCTGTTTGAGCCTTGTCTCTCTCGGCTTTGGCATCGCTAATCTTGTCGTCGATTTGTTTCCTGAGTTCATCCAGCTTGTCTTTATTGGTGCCTTTCCAGGCATCTGAAGCTTCACTTGCGGTGATGTCTCCTGCTTGCCATTGATCATGGATAGCTTTATTGGCAAGTTCGAGCAGGCGAAGATCTCCAGTCGTTATGGTTTCTCCGTCTTCATTGGTTACTGATGAAGAATCGTCTTTGAAGTTGAGGAGGTCATCAACGGCTTGTTGGGCTTCTTTTGCTGCACTTTCTGCCTTTTTGGCAGCTGACTCTGAATCAGTGGCCACTTGTGCCTGATCAGCAGCAGCTTTTTCTGCGAGCAGTGCCTTTGCTTCGGCATCTAAGTAAGCCTTTTTTTCATCATCACAGTTACATGGGCCTTTCACAGCTACAGCTTTTAACTTTACGGCGATCTCTGCCATCTGAGCGCGAGTAATCAGATCAGTTGGGAGATCAGGCTTGTCGATGATGTTCCCAGTTTCGTCAGTTTGAGTATTCACCGTTGGATCGACGATGGCGTTCATCTCAGCCCAGTTCCAGACCTCATGCCACCAAAGAGAGCTTGTTGAATTGGTTACTTGTGACTCATAAAACCTTCCCGCACCAGTTTCTATTCCTGCCGTTCTTGTCAGGATTGCTAAGGCTTCTGCTCGATAAACAAACTGAGCAGGGTTCACGTTTCCA
>CAYGRJ010000143.1:3525-3934 GCA_964352285.1 uncultured Candidatus Peribacteria bacterium | reverse complement strand
CTTACGGATGTATCGAGCAGACTATCAGTTCCAAACTGCCAAATGATATTGTAAACCGTTTATAAGACTTACTCCCTCTCGACATCAAGCCAGAGGCCATTCAGAAGAATCTTCAAGCAGGGATCAAGCGCTTCCAAAGCATGCAGGTGGCAGACGGTGGCTTTGCTTACTGGGAAGGATCTCGAGAAAGCGAGCCTCACATCACGCCTTATGTCGTTTCTTCTCTCGTGCAGATGCGAGATCTCGGAGCTGAGATTCCAGCAGATATGATTCAAAAAGCTCAGCAATACCTCGAAAACCAGGTCAGCTCACTCGAAGGAAGCATCGCAGACGATCGACTCAGCCAACTGGTTCACGAAGCTCATGCGCTTGCGAAGCTCAACAGCAGCCAGTTCGACACGGCAAGAGT
>CAYGRJ010000143.1:2967-3515 GCA_964352285.1 uncultured Candidatus Peribacteria bacterium | reverse complement strand
ATCATCTTTGCCCTGGCGCTCGCCAAAAACGATCTTGGGGCTCACAGAACTCGTATCGAGCAGCTCATCCAGACCATCGACGTGAGCTCCAGCACTGGGAATCCAAGAAACTACTATTGGGATGCCACCGCAGACAAGGCTCTCTTTAGCCAGCTTCTTATCCGTGTTGATCCAGAGCATGAAGACCTCGAAGGGCTCATCAAGGATCTCTACAGCATCGACTGGGGCAGCTACTACTACTCCACCCAGGCAAAAATCCAGAGCTTTATCGCTTTTGCAGACTACCTGCAAAACGTCGAGCAACCAGCACGTGAGAGAATCAACGTGAAGTATGTGCTGGGGGACAAAACAGGTCGGATAATCCTGGGTGCGGGTGCGGTACAAAAGCGAAGCTTTCCCCTCGCTCAGCTCGGGTCAAATCTTTCTGCACTTCAGGCAGAGCTCGAAGTCCTCGATGCCGTCGAGAAACCGGTCTATGTCGACATCGTCATCAAGCAGATTCCCCAAAAGCCACAAGATATTCCAGCACAGCAAGACAAGGGTATGAC
>CAYGRJ010000143.1:1557-2957 GCA_964352285.1 uncultured Candidatus Peribacteria bacterium | reverse complement strand
GTATGACCGTGAAGCGTCAATACTTCCGGCTCGGGAAGGTTACAGAAGTGAGCCAGAAGTGGTGGAATGAAAACCAACAAGATCTCGCCCCCGTCTCAGGGAACACCCTCACTCTTGGCGAAACCTACCTCGTCAAAATCCATGTGGGGACCGATGCTGCTCGTCAGCAGGTGGCTCTCGAATCCTACTTAGCCTCTGGTCTCAAGCTGATCAACCCTCGCTTCCTCACCGAAGCCACTGCTGTTGGTTATGATCAAGGCTACAACTGGCCTTTCTACCACCAAGAGCTCAGAGCAGATCGATTCTTTGCCTCTGCCACTCGTGTAGATCAAAAAACATGGGGAGATGGTAAGGAGCACGAGATTACGTACGTGGTCAGGGCTCAAGTACCAGGAACCTTTATGGAGCCTCCGGTATCGGTTTACCCCATGTACCAACCAGAAGTTGAGGCCCACACAGCCTTCCGAGAGCTGGTGATTGAGGAGTAAGAGAGTTTCATGACAATGCAAAAAAAACCCAGTTCTCATGAGCTGGGTTTTTTATTGACCCAAATCTGACCAGGAGTAATATAGCTATGGACCTGGGGCCGCTCCAGCGGTCGAGTTGGCATTGAAGCCTAAGACAGGTCTTTTTTTATGCGCTGATCCTGAAAACAAGAGAGGAGTTCGAGCGAGAGTTTTGCCTTTCGGGTTTCAATAACCACTAATGAAATAGCGATGTTGGAATAAAGCTTAGAGATTTTGTGAAAGAACACGTCATCCTTTTGTCGTGATTCTGAGAGAAACCCAGAAAGTAAAATATCTTCAACGAGTGGCACAATGATAAGCCTCCTGAAAACTTCACTGAGAGTTCTTTTGTCACTCTGTAGAGAAATATGACGAAAGAATTTCTTCGTAACGTGAACAGGTTTATCAAAATATGGACAATCAAACGGGCCTTCTTCACGAAGCTTTCGAAAGGACATCTTTGCAGATACCTTGAGTAAGGGAAAAATATTCTTCATCATGTCGGTATTCATCTAGGACTCGTATTCGAATCAAGAATATACATATGTATATAAAAGAAAAGATCATCGGCATGACGAAGAAGAAAAATATTCTGATATCTGTGGCACTAACAGTCATTCTCTGGCAGCTCTACGTACTCCTGCCCTTACTGTTTTCGAGTGCTCCTCTTCGTGGTGAGCTCAAGGTTTTGGATCGTCATGATCAGCAGATAGCCCATGTCCCCTTCCCAGATGGTTATTTCAGTCCCTTACAGCACACAGAACCCCTTCCAGATTTCGTCTCTGAAGCATTTCTCAGCATCGAGGATGAAAGGTTTCATTCACACTGGGGTATCGACTCCTTTGCGAAGCTTCGAGCGCTCAGAAGCAATTTTCAGGCTCAGAAGGTTGTCAG
>CAYGRJ010000143.1:0-1547 GCA_964352285.1 uncultured Candidatus Peribacteria bacterium | reverse complement strand
CGATACTTCCCCATTTCGAAGAGAACGCTTCTTCAAAAACTGAGGGAAGCCAACCTTGCCTTCTACTTCAGCATCATCAAGAGCAAGGATGAAGTCTTTCGGGATTACCTGAATTCCATCTACTTCGGTAACCGCATCTGCGGGATCAAAGCAGCCATGAGGCAGTACTTTGGGAAGTCTCACCTCGAAACCCTCACGCAATCGGAGCTGATCACCTTACTGGCAATCCTCCGCTCCCCTGGCGTGGTCAATACCTCAGAGAAATACTTCCAAGAACGCTTCGCACAGATCTCTGACCGATTGTACGGAGAAGACTTGCCCATCCCAGAAGTCAGCTTCGCCCCCTTTGCCTCGCAAGACCAGCTGCCTCACGTGACCAACACCATCAAGCAGCAGCTTCGCGAACGATTCGGCGGGTATCTCTCCAGCACAAACTCTTCAGTCACGGTGAAGAGCACCATCGATATGAAGCTCCAGCTTCAGGCTCGAGAAATCATGCAGAAATCCCTGACCTTGCTAGCTGAGAACCAGGTTAGCAATGCTGCGGTGTACGCTATGCAACCGGGCACAGGTGAAATCCTGATCTGGCAAGGAAGTCGAGATTTCCACCATCCAGATATCGATGGTCAGGTAAACATTATCACCTCGCTTCGGCAAATGGGATCAGCTCTGAAACCCTTCCTCTATTACCTCGCCTTTCAAGAGGGCTACCATCCCGATCAGCTGATTGTGGATCTGGAGAAGGACTTCCCCACCCTGCAAAAAGAACAGCTCTATAGACCCCTCAACTACGGCATGAGAGAAGGCGGCATCATGCCCCTGAAGATGGCTCTGGCGAATTCCTTCAACATTGCCTCAGTAAGGCTGCTCGAAATCTTGGGCCTCAACAAGGTCTACCGGCATTTCAAAAGCATGGGCTTACCCCTTCAATACGGACCAGAACACTATGGCTACTCGCTAGCTCTGGGAACTCCAGACCTACCCATGCAAGCCGTCGCTGATGCTTATGCACAAATTGCCAATGGAGAAGGGCCTGTAAACTCTCACCTTATTCGATCCTTCCAAGTCGTTTCATCTCACTCAGTCGAGGGTTCATATAAAAAATCACCAATTGATCGGTTCCAAGCCAGAAACCAAAAACCAGCAACCAGTGTCGCCTCTTTCCACCTCTGGAACACCCTTTCCAATCCACTCAACCGCCGACGATCCTTCGGAACCTATTCCGTACTCAACAGCTCCGTGCCCATGGCTACCAAGACCGGTACCACCAAGAACTTCAAAGACAACTGGACCTTTGGTTACTTGCCTGCCACTTCTTCTCAGTCTGAAAATCTAGAGGGCTATACAGGACTTGTCGTGGCCACCTGGGTGGGTAATAACGATAGCTCTGCCATGGTCGATATCGACGGGATCACTGGGGCAGGACCTATCTGGAACCGAGTAATCGAAGCCGCCACCAAAGAAGGCTATCTCCGCCCTTATCAGCCAGAAGTGCCAGAAGGACTCGAGCAGGTCCGAAAGTGTCTTAATTCTGAATGCAATAGCTA
>CAYGRJ010000142.1:412-3964 GCA_964352285.1 uncultured Candidatus Peribacteria bacterium | reverse complement strand
CTCTATTGCTTGTAAAACGGTAGAAGCATCACTTAAAGCAGCAGAGAAGCTCGGCTATCCGGTCATCTGTAGGGCTGCTTTTGCACTAGGCGGTAAAGGATCTGGCTTCGCTGAAAATGAAAAAGAACTGCGAAAACTCACAGAGGTCGCCTTCGCCATGAGTCCGCAAGTGCTTATAGAAGAAGACTTGAGAGGCTGGAAAGAAATCGAATATGAAGTTGTACGAGATGCAGACGATAACTGTATCACCGTGTGTAATATGGAAAACTTTGATCCTCTAGGGATCCACACCGGTGAATCAATTGTTGTAGCTCCATCGCAAACACTGGACAACCGCGAATACCAAATGCTGAGAAATATCGCGATTAAGACGATTCGGAATCTCGAAATAGTCGGAGAGTGCAATATTCAATACGCACTCGACACCAAAAGCCTCGAATACAGAATTATCGAAGTGAATGCGCGACTTTCAAGATCATCAGCTCTCGCCTCTAAAGCAACGGGTTATCCCCTCGCCTATGTAGCTGCTAAATTAGCCCTCGGTAAAACGCTACCAGAACTCAAAAACAGTATCACCAAGAACACATCTGCCTTCTTCGAACCAGCACTGGATTACATCACCATCAAGATTCCACGATGGGATCTCGGAAAATTCAGAAAGGTCTCCACAGAAATCTCTACCGAGATGAAGTCTGTTGGTGAAATCATGTCGATTGGAAGATCATTTGAAGAAGCATTCCAAAAAGGAATACGAATGCTCAACATCGGTGCAGAAGGATTCTCAACACCGAACTTCCCGGTCAAAGACATCGCAAAGGCACTAGAAGTGCCAACACCAAACCGAATCTTTGCCATAGCAGAAGCCCTCAGAAAGGGCTGGTCAGTAGAAGAAATTAACGAACTCACAGGTATCGACCTCTGGTTCCTCCATAAGCTCGAAAACATCAACGTGATAGAGGAAGAACTCACCGAAGACAAACTCGATATCGCTCAAGAAATAGTAGAAAACAAAGAAACAGCTATCAGAACGCTTCAAGTTGCCAAAAAACATGGCTACTCCGATCAACAATTAGGGAGACTGATAGACCTTGATGATGATAAAATCCGATCCTTCAGAAAAAAACACAAGATCCTCCCAGTGACCAAACAAATCGATACCTTAGCTGCTGAATTTCCCTGCGATACGAACTACCTCTTTAGCACTTATCACGGGACTGAAAACGATGTATCACCAAGCAACAACAAAAAAGTAATCGTCTTGGGAAGTGGTCCCTATTGTATTGGTTCATCAGTTGAGTTCGACTGGTGCAATATCAACGTGATCAAAACCTTGGAGAAGGAAGGTTACGAAACCATCATGATCAACTGCAATCCAGAAACGGTTTCAACGGATTATGACTCTTGTGACCGGCTCTACTTCGAAGAGCTCACCCTCGAAAGAATTCTAGATGTCTACGAAGCAGAAAATGCAGATGGAGTTATCATCTCAACAGGAGGACAGATTCCAAACAACCTCGCTCTTAAACTCAAAGAACACAAGGTAAGAATACTGGGAACTTCAGTAGATTCTATAGATCAGTGTGAAAACCGTCACAAGTTCTCTGCCCTCCTCGACAAGCTCGAGATCGATCAACCCAAGTGGAAAGAAGCCAAGAAGCTCTCAGAAGCTCTGGCCTTTGCCGATCAAGTCGGTTACCCGGTACTGGTAAGACCGAGCTACGTGCTCTCTGGAGCAGCTATGAGAGTCGCCTATGACCACAAGAGCCTTGAAGACTTCCTCCAAAAAGCAACCGAGATCTCAAAAGAAGCACCAGCAGTCGTCTCGAAGTTCATGCGTAATGCCAAAGAAGTCGAAATAGATGGAGTAGCTCATAAGGGTGACCTCGTCATTTACGCCGTTGCAGAGCACATAGAAAACGCAGGTGTCCATTCTGGAGATGCAACCATCGTCCTCCCACCTCAGCGCCTCTACTTTGAAACCATTAAGAGGATTAAGAAGATTACCAAAGCCATCGTCAAGGAACTCGATATTAGTGGCCCATTCAACATTCAATTCCTCGCCAGAAATAATGAAGTAAAGGTGATCGAATGCAATCTGAGAGCGTCACGGTCATTCCCGTTCTCTTCGAAGGTCACTGGACATAACTTCATCGAGATCGCGACCTACTCGATGTTGAACCATAAGAAGATGAGCCAGATCAAAAAGACGAAGTTTAACACTCTCGAGCTCGATCACATTGGAATCAAAGCTGCTCAGTTTAGCTTCACCAGACTTAAGGGAGCTGACCCGACACTCGGAGTCGAAATGGCATCCACAGGGGAAGTCGCAACCTTCGGGAACGACCTCCACGAGACACTCCTGAAATCAATGATGGCCGTTGGCTTTAGAATTCCAAAGAAGAACATCTTGGTGACTATTGGTCCTGCAAAAGACAAGGTCGATCTAGCAGATTCATTTAAGAGCCTCATCAATATGGGATACAGGCTCTTCGCTACGGAAGGGACCCACAAAGAACTCAAAGAGCTGGGAGTGAAATCCAAAATGCTCCACAAAATACAAACGAAGAAGAGTCCAAATATCAACGAGTATCTAAAAGGTAAGAAACTCGACCTCGTTATCAACATCCCAAGCAACTACACACCAGAAGAAGTGACTGATGGTTATCTCATCAGAAGGCAAGCCATAGATGCGAACATTCCACTCATCACCAATAAGCAGATTGCAAAACTGCTGATAGAAAGTTTGGAGAAGTATGGAGTAGATGACCTCGAAACAAAATCTTGGGACGAATATGTCAATTGATTTCCCTGCTGAAGAGTCTATAGTAAAAACATCTCTAGGAGTGGTTGGGTTCAGATCTTCATGACCTGAGTACCCAGCTCCTATTTTTTTCATTCTTATATGGCGAAGAAAGCAACTGCAGCCAAAAAGGTGCTCAAGAAATCACCAAAGAAAGTCACCGAAGAGAAAGACGAGCGCAAAAAACTCGCTATCTTTATAGATGGGAACAACTTTCGTCATGGGATAAAAGCTCTCCTGAAGAATGAAAACATCGATTGGAAACAGTTCCTCAAGGAAATCGAAAGAGACTATGATCTCACGCAGGTAAACTACTATATAGGGAAACTCACCCACCCGATATTTGATCAGGAAAAGGTCAAAGAACAGGACAAACTCCTGAAAGAATTTAAAAAGGTTGGTATAGTCCCCTCTCTTGGATACTTCAACGAAGACAAAAACGAGAAAGGAGTTGATGTACAGATTGCCCTCGACCTCGCCATTGGTTCGGTAAAGGGGAACTTCGACATCGCCATGCTTATCTCTGGTGATGGTGACCTTAGCAAGGCTGTAAACATAGCTCAGATGTACAAGGTCCGAGTGATCTTAGGATATGTCGCAGGAATAAAAGGAAGAAGCTACAGAATCTCTTGGAAGCTCAAAGAAATCACCGACAGTCAGGCCGCACTAAATGATCAGATAATAGCGGCACACGAAAGCTGGAAGAAGAAAAACCCAGAGGCGACGAAGAAGACGACGCCGAAAAAGAAGGA
>CAYGRJ010000142.1:0-402 GCA_964352285.1 uncultured Candidatus Peribacteria bacterium | reverse complement strand
GAGAAAAAGGAAAAAGCTGAAAAGGTAAAGTATGATAAAAAGGTCAAAAAGAAAGAAAAAGCCAAGACAAAGCCGAAAGGAAAAACAAAGGCGAGTCCCAAAAAACAAGCAGCCACAAATCATGAACACGTCTTCATCTTCTCGGACGGAGGCGCCCGTGGGAACCCCGGGCCAGGAGGTTGTGGAGCAGTGGTCACTGACCCAAAAGGGAACGTCCTCAAAAAGGTTAGTGAGTTCATAGGACACTGCACCAATAACCAAGCCGAATACATGGCATTGCTTTTCGGACTCGACGCTGCCGCAACCTTTAAACCCAAAAAGATCAGCTGCTACCTCGATTCAAAGCTTGTGGTAGAGCAGGTTTCTGGACGCTGGAAGGTCAAAAACAAAGAACTCAAAGAG
>CAYGRJ010000141.1:0-3971 GCA_964352285.1 uncultured Candidatus Peribacteria bacterium | reverse complement strand
GCAGAGCCTATAAGAATCATGATGCTTCAAGAGATGATGAAAATGGGAGCAAGCACATGGACCGCAGCTCAACAAAACACTGTGGCTGAATTGTTGTCAGGATGTACTTATCGTGAAAAAAATACTGAGAAAACTCTTCCTTCTGCTGGTCTCCTTACCCTTGAAGATATCTGTCATTTTTATCTCCTGAGTCGACTAAAACCTTTTTTCGGAGAAGAAGACTTCAATTATATGAGAAATGATGGAACGCTTGTGTCTTTTTCTCAGAACTTTATACAAGATGCTGATGAGGAAGACTTTACGATTACCATGAATACCCATTCAGGGGAAAGTGTGAGACATTTACACCTTTCTTATAAAGAGTTTTTCAGCTCTCTCTTTAAGAAAATAAAATCTCTCGATAGAGAGATTTCGGATACTCTTATTAAGAATGCTATAGAGATTGGATATGGCTCATTTCTATCAAAATACAAAGAAACCTACATTTTGTTTCATGCTTTCTATGAGTGTAAAATTACAAATATCCAATGCTTTGGTGCTTTTTCTGGAGCCTCTAGAAATTTGGCTACTGAAGAGATGATGAGACGAGAGCTAGACGAGCAATCAAAAAAACTTTCGATAATCTTCCTTGAAGAAGGAACAATAAAACATTCAGACAATCACTCTGCTCTTGAAGCAACTCTGGATGATTGCACCTATCGCTTAGAATTCAGGAAGGACACAAGAACTTTTCAACTATTTCTGTTTCCAAAGAACAATAATACTCATAATGATAAGGAATCCATTCTTTTGGATCTGTATTCTCTAAAAGATAATACAGATCAAGGTATTGAAATTCTTACGCTTCTTTCTTCTTTTAGGTCTCTAAAAACTGGTCCACGTTTTCATAAAGACTACCCTGAGTCAAAAAGGTCTCTCATCATTGAAAATATAGCCATCTTGAATGAGTTCTCTAATATTATAGATGTGCATATTTCAGCAGATAAAACATGGAGATAATTCATAGGATTTCCTGTATAATTGGTGACTAGTATTGCTCTTATATGAAGTATTTAGTCGGCATGTCGGGAGGAGTGGATTCGTCGGTAGCGGCGGTGAAACTCAAAAAAGAAGGCCATGAAGTGGTCGGTGTTCACATGATCTTGTGGGCGGAAGATATGCATAAGAATAAGTGTTGTAACACTGCTGATTTGATGTTTGCCCGTCAGGTCGCCACGAAGTATGATATTCCGTTTTATACGATGGATTTTCGAGAAGTATTCAAAAAGAGGATTGTTGAGGATGCTTACCTGAAGGTCTATAAGAAGGGTATGACTCCGAATCCTTGCGTGAGTTGTAATCGAAATATTCGTTTTGGAGCACTGCTCGAAAAGGCCCTGGAACTGGGCATGGATAAGGTAGTTACTGGGCACTATGCCCGAGTTGAAGAAGTTGATGGGAAATATAAACTGAAGAATGGAGTCGATGATTCGAAGGATCAGAGCTACTTCCTGCATCGGGTTACTCAAGAAAAGCTAGCTCGTATGCACTTCCCACTGGGAGGCATGATGAAGAGTGAGGTAAAGGAGCTGGGGAAGGAGTGGGGCTGTATGAATGAGAAGCGTTTTAAGCGCGAGAGCCAGGACTTATGCTTCTTGCCAGAAAAGACACCCGAACCATTCCTAAAGCGTCACCTGAATGATTCTGAATGGTCTGAAGGGGACATCGTGACAGAGGAGGGGAAGAAGGTGGGAGATCACCGCGGGCTTCCTTTTTATACCATGGGTCAGCGGAAAGGATTAGAGATCGGTGGACTCAAAGAACCGCTCTATGTGATCGGGAAGAATGAAGAGGAAAATCAAGTGGTGGTGGGGGAGAGAGGCACGGGATTCAAGAAGAGTTTTAAACTCCAAAACCTCAGTCTGATAGATCCTGAGATGGATGAAACTGGGAAGACTTTTGATCTGAAGATTCGTTATGCTGGGCAGTCTTACAGAGGTCAGGTTAAGCGAGTAGGTGAAGCTTACTCAGACGACTCTGGACTGCTTTGGAACGCAGAAGTAGAGCTCGAAGAGCCCGTCCAAGGAGTTACTCCTGGTCAGTTTGCGGTGTTTTATGATGGCGAGTATTGTGTGGGTGGTGGGGAGATTCTGTAAATTTCCCCCAATCTATCATCACCCTTTCCTTACTCCATTAAGAGACCGGAGTCTTTCTGATAGCTAAAAACGTGGTGTAGTTTTCAGTATTATCAGCCATGTCATCTCTAACCAGCTGAAGCCCATAGTGTTCTATGCCAGCGGCACTTCCAATAGCTGCGACATTCATGAGGTTTTCATCTCTGATTTCTCTCATCGCTTCTGCAGTACTTGGAGTTGATTTTTGGGTTACATTATTAAAATCTTTATTGAGGGCATTTTCACATTGTCCAAGAGCCACATCTTTAGAGCGTACTTCTGTAACTTGTTCGATACGAGCATTTGGATGAATTCCTAAAGCCATTTTTATTTGTAAGCGAGTTGATGAAATGGTTTCGAGATCTGGATTTTCATTCAGGAGTTGGGCGGTTTCTGGGAGTTTTGATGAAAGTGTGTTTATGAGTGGCAGAACTGCTAAATCAACACTCCCATCAAGTACTGACGATACAACAAGCTCTATACTTTTAAGAGGAATAAGCTGTGGAGATTCAACTTTTGGAAGGTTTTTGAGTATATTTTTGGCAGCCTGTTCTGTGAATGTACCAACTGGCCCAAGGTATCCTATTTTCATATCATGGTATTTTAAAGTGTAAATCTATCTTAACATTATATATATAATTGGAGTACATAAACTCGATTTATTCTTATTTATCAGAATTCTAATTTTTCTGTAGAATTGAAATATATCTTAATGTTTCTTGTCTGAAGAACGAGTATTGAATAAGTGTAGTAGAATTTTACTAAGTATCACCATGAAAAAGAAAAAGTTACTTGCTTGGGTCCTCGGATTTATCGCTATTCAAGTGCTGGTACTGGCGCTCATGGGGCGGCTTTGGGTGTGCGACTGCGAGTCGATCAAACTGTGGTATGGGAATGCCTTCGGGCCTGAGAACTCTCAGCAGTTCTTTGATCCTTATAGCTTTAGTCATGTCGTGCATGGGCTGGTCTTCTTCCTGATTCTGAGCTTTGCAAAGATCCCATGGTGGCAAAAACTCTTGATCGCCACTGGGCTCGAGGTGGGATGGGAGATCATCGAAAACACTCCCATGACCATAGAGCGCTACCGATCTGCAACGGCTTCTCTAGGCTACACAGGTGACTCGATCCTGAACTCGGTGATGGATACCGTATCGATGCTCCTGGGCTACTGGTTCGCCATGAAGAACCGCATCTGGGTGACCATTGCAGCTATCGTAGTTCTGGAAGTGTTCTTAGCCTGGTGGATCAAAGATAATCTGATCCTGAACATCATCATGCTGCTGTACCCACTAGAGTTTATTTTGGAATGGCAGCAGGCTTAGTTTTTTTGCATTTCAACAAGTGATCGGATGTACTTCTGGGTTTCTTTTCGTGATGTGAGACGAATGAGCTTTTTA
This sequence comes from uncultured Candidatus Peribacteria bacterium, assembly GCA_964352285.1. Classification (GTDB taxonomy): domain Bacteria; phylum Patescibacteriota; class Gracilibacteria; order JAUYGZ01; family JAUYGZ01; genus CAYGQA01. The sequence goes on along the minus strand of CAYGRJ010000141.1, from coordinate 421 downwards.
GCAAAATCACCCAACTGTAAAGCCTCTTCTATCTCAGATCTTTCTCCACGCTTGTACATCACCTTTAGGTAGCTCCAGTCGAGTCCCTGACCCTCTGTGCACCCATCTGGCATCTCTGGTCTCTTCTTCCCACGGTATTTCCACCATCTTTTTACTCCTCCTATCATGGCAACCCGTCCAGGATAATCGAGGTAGAGGATAAGATCTGCATCTTGAAGCCTCTTCTTCGCACAAGGGTGAATGTAACCTTCAGCAATCCAACTCTCAGTATCCAAAGATTTCCTGAATTTTTGTTCTGCTTTTTCAAGGTCTGCTTCTTCCCATTGCTCATCCCAAATATACTGATCTGCATGAAGAACAGGGATCTGTAGTTGCTCAGAAAGAGACCTAGCCAGGGTAGATTTTCCGGTGCCGCTGATAC
>CAYGRJ010000140.1:0-3972 GCA_964352285.1 uncultured Candidatus Peribacteria bacterium | reverse complement strand
TATTAATGCTCAACAAGAGGAGCTGAAGGTGACCCAAGACCTGTGGTTGAAGATTGCCGAGAAGCTCCCTGAACTGCTTCCTGCTGAATAAGGAACTGATAAACAACCTTCATGAATTCGAGTTCCTGAGCGTGACTGACGGCGTAACAAGTCCATGTTCCTGCAAGATTAATCCCCAAGACCATTTCGAGGTAGGCCCAAGGAAAGTACTTATCGACCATCTCGTGTCCTAAATATTCCCAATTAAAGTCCTGGTGCTTGAATTTTTCTTTTGGGTTTTTTATACCGGTCTCATCAACCAAGACGACATTCTCTTCGCTTAAATTGGTTAGCGGTATTCGTTCGTGATCTTGACTTAACAACCAACGAGTTCTCCAGTTATTCATAGCTGGTGGTCTTGCAGTTGAAAGGTAAGCATAGGTTGCAGGATCAAGAGGCATCTGCATTTCTAATGACCCTACTGACGGGATATCTGGATAGTTAATACGGTTTCTGAGGAGTTTGTGTGGATTCCCTGATTTATGAGCTTCGAGTGCTATGAAGCCTCCATGCGGAAAATGCATAGCGATGGTTTTGGGAACGCTTACTCGTTCTAAGACTGTAGAAGTTTTTACCATACCTGCGTTTGCAATGGCATCTAAGAAAGGTCCATTACACTCAGCAAATGAAGGCATGCTTATTCCAAGACCAGTCAGCTTTTTAATCAGCCAATTTCGAAATGTCATCTGTCTGTTTGCCTTCACTTCAATACCAACCCGTAGCCTTAGAGCTCCAAGTAGTGAGTAGAGGTGCTCGACGATTTCGAGCCCACCTGATTTATGATCACTGATTTTCAAACAATGAGCTATCCCCTTTCTAACATTCTCTATGCTGTAGGGAATATGCCGGTCATTGATTTTGAGGAACTGCTGTTGTTCGCCTTCTAGTGGTAAGAGTTTGATACTGAGAGACTGTGGTAAGAAGGTTGTCGTTCCTTCTAATTCTACTGGCTCAGAAAGCGTCCAAGTTGATCCGGATTCTTGCTCGTGAGATGAAAAACGTTGATCTCGAAATGCAGATGGGACTTGCAGAGAATCTCTTTGCTCTTGCTCTCTCACATGTAGGAAAGTGTCTGCCTTTTCTCCGTAAAGGGTTTTGGGTGACTTCATATTCAGAAAAATTTGCTGGTATTATTATTCAATATTGATTTTTTGTCAACCTACCAGCAATTTATCAACATACTCCATTTTTCAAAACCTCTTTACCCCGATTGAAGAAAGACCTGATTTCATCAGTAGAGAGTTGTGCAGCTGATGGCCTCCCGTGTTCGCAGGCTGCATTATTATCAATACTGAGCCACTGATTCAGAAGTGACTCCATGCTTTCTTTCGTCAAGATGTCTCCAAACATTATGGCGCTTCTACAGGCTTGGTACTTAATCAACTCAAGCTCCCTAGTGGTCATTTCTAAGCTTTTTTGCTCGTGAACTTGAGAGACAAGATCTCGAAACTGATCATTTATATTCTCATTTTTGAGTATTTCTGGAAGTGCCAATATTTGCAGTGCATTAGGGCTAATTTGATCGTAATCCCAGCCAAGCTTATGCAGTATTATTTTGCTATCCATCATGAGTTCGACTTCCTCAAGCGTTAGGTCGAGAGTTTCTGGCAAGAGAAGGGGTTGGCTTTCAACCGAACTCTCGAGGTACTGCTTTGAGATTTTCTGATAGTTCACGATTTCAGATAGTGCATGCTGATCGAGAATTTGAATACCTTCGGGTGTCTCAACAAGGATGAAGGAAGCATGAGCCTGCCCAATAACTTTCCAAGCATGCTCATCGAGAGCTGCCTGTTTTCTTTCTTCGATACCACTTGAAAATGACTGTGAAAAACTCATGGCACCTTGGACTTGTACACGAGTTGGAGCTTTCGAAAAGTGAGCAACAGGACCAGTAGTGGTTGCTATTCTTTTCACAGCGATACCCGGCGACTGAATTGGAACGGTATTTTGGTAGACATGCCCCTGAGTCAGGCTTCTCTTGGGAATGAGGTCTGCATCTCGCAGAGCAGTGCTCACCGCCCTCTTGAGAGTTGTGATGATTTGACTCGGTTGCAAGAACTTTACTTCTGACTTTCGAGGATGAACATTCACATCAACCTGGTCAGATGGGAGATCGATCTTCAACACAAAGGTTGGGTGATATCCTCTTGGGATCATCGTCTGGTAAGCCTCAAGAACTGACCGGCTGACGAGATGATCGTAAACTGGGCGCTTGTTGACGAAGAGGTATTGGTTCTTGTGTGTGGCATGAACCCAGCTCGGTAGAGAAATGAATCCCGATACATGAATCCCAAACTCTTCATAATCAACTGGCCTGAGTTGTGAATGAGCCTCTGCTCCGAGAACCTGACGAACTCGTATATCGAACTCTTCAGGATGAAAGTGAAAGATTTCTTTCCCATTATGCTCGAGCCGGAATTCTCGCTCTGGGTAAACGAGTGCAAGCTGTTGAAGGTACTTGAGAATGTGTGAAAACTCTGTGGCAGCAGTCTTGAGAAACTTCTTTCGTGCTGGCACGTTGTGAAATAAATGGCTTACGTTTACGACCGTTCCTGTATTGGCAGCTGATGCAGTTGCCTCAACTTCTTGTGATTTGCTTAAGCAAACTCTTGTACCTAATTCATCTTCCTTTCTCTTGGTGACTAAGTTGAACTCACTCACCGATGCAATGCTTGCCAAGGCTTCTCCACGGAACCCCATACTCGAAAGCTTAAAGAGATCACCAGCTTCCTGGATCTTACTGGTGGCATGCCTCACTAAGCTCATCTTGGCATCTTGCTGGCTCATCCCAACACCATTATCTACGATCCTGATCATTTCTGCACCGCCTTTAGCCAGACTGATTACTATGCGAGTGGCCTGGGCATCAAGAGCATTTTCTATGAGCTCTTTCACTACTGAAGCTGGTCTTTCGACGACCTCACCAGCAGCAATTTTATTAATGAGGTCTTGATCGAGAAGGTGGATTTCATTCATCACTTATATATAAATTTATTCTTCAGAAGCCGACTTGAGCTCGGCGAGTTTATTGAGCGCTTCCAGAGGTGTCATTTGATCGAGCTGAATATCTGAAAGACGTTTAGCGAGAGCTTGGTGCTTTCTGTCTCCTAAAGTAAAGAGGCTTCCCTGATCTTGATGCTCGACCTTTTGCTTTTTCAAGAGTCCTTGCTCCTCCTCATGACGTTCTTGCTCTAAGGTGTTCAGAACTTCACGCGCTCTCTCTACAACCGACACCGGAAGACCCGCAAGCTTGGCCACTTCTATTCCATAGCTTCTGCTGACTCCACCCTCGACTATCTTGTGAAGAAAAATGACATCACCGTCTTTCTCCTGAACGGAGACGGATGCGTTCTTCGCGTTGTCTAAATCATCTGCCAGCTCTATAAGCTCATGGTAATGCGTTGCGAAGAGTGTCAATGATCCGACCCGCTTTGAAAGGTGCTCAAAAATAGACCAGGCCAAACTGACCCCGTCATAAGTTGAGGTACCTCTTCCCAATTCATCAAGAATCACCAAGGAGCGTTCAGTGGCGTTGTGAAGAATGGTGGCAGCTTCAATCATCTCAACCATAAAGGTCGACTGTCCTTGAGACAGATCATCAGAAGCTCCCACGCGGGTGAAGACTCGATCAACAATTCCCAACTTTGCAGATTCTACTGGAACGAAAGAACCCATTTGGGCCATAATGGATATCAGTGCTACTTGCCGGAGGTAGCTCGACTTTCCCGACATATTTGGCCCGGTAATCAGCATCATGGAGATGTCGTTGTGGAGCTGGGTGTCGTTGGCGATGTAGCTTTGATGATTCTTCTTGAGCAACTGCTCGATGACCGGATGCCTTCCGTTTTGAATTTCTATGCCCGGCTGATCAGCTAACTCTGGGCGAATACAGTGTTCACGAAGGGCGAGCTCCGCGAAAGAGCTATAGAGATC
>CAYGRJ010000139.1:3152-3974 GCA_964352285.1 uncultured Candidatus Peribacteria bacterium | reverse complement strand
AAAAGCGAGGTCATAAGGCTACCAAAATGCGTTACCAACGCTGTACCATGACCTTTGATGGACATGGAGAACTGAATTTGAGGTATGGAAACCGAAAGTTTCCGAAGATTGATCTGATGATCCCCAGGTGTTCACTTCTTTCTGATGTGCAGATCAAGGCGGCTGTTGTCGAGCAGATGCAGCTGATGGGAATTCCTCTGCTCAATCGATTTGAAACGATTATTCGAGCCAAGAGTAAGCTGCAAACCCTTCAAACCTTGTCTTTTTATGGCATTCCAGTCGTGAAGACTGTGGTGCTAAATGAAGATGATTACCTCAAAACGGCTGTTAAGCATATCGGAGAATTTCCGATGATCATGAAGACGAGCTACAGCAGCTACGGACAAGGTGTGACTATTGTAGAAAGTGCCCGCTCTATGAAGTCCACTTATGGATTGCTTTCCAGAAGTATTGGAAATCGAAATACCATACTTGTGCAGGAGTATATCGAAGAATCTCAAGGGAAGGATCTGCGGATCTTTGTGGTGGGTGGAGAAGTGATTGCTTGTATGCAGAGAATTGCTCAAGAAGGAGAGTTTCGATCAAATGTGGGTCAAGGAGGTTCAGGGGTGGTCTATTCTCCTACGGAAGAAGAGGTTCACCTGGCAATACGTGCTGCTAAGGCTCTCGAACTCGAGGTTGCTGGAGTGGACATTATCCAGACAAAAAATGGTCCAGCCATAATGGAAGTGAATGCCAACCCTGGATTCCAAGAACTGGAAGAAGCTTCTGGAGTGAATGTCGCCGAGAAGATTATCCTGCATGCTGAACGCTATTCTGAAG
>CAYGRJ010000139.1:0-3142 GCA_964352285.1 uncultured Candidatus Peribacteria bacterium | reverse complement strand
ATTCTGAAGAGTACCTGCCAGCACAGCGTCCTCTCTAAGCTTCTGGCGAAAAAGTCGTTAATTGAGCTTTTCTTGCCGATTTAGAAGTGTTATGTTTTTCTCTTGTTTGAAGAGATGGGTTTTTGAGTTTTTCAGAGGAATTCCTCATAAAAACCCCACTCTATTGACAAATATATCTATATATGTTATTATAATATGAAGGTTATTTATACCTTCATATTCCTTTCCAACTAGCCGCCAGCTACCTATGAAGGACTCTCCTAAAGATCAAACGATAGCGCTCATTGAGCGCCATCAGCGCATCCTCCTGTGCACCCACCGCAAGCCTGATGGCGACGCTATCGGAAGCATCATGGGTCTCGCCAGAGCTTTGAAGCTCATGGGAAAGGATGTCGTTGCTTCGTGTGCTGACCAGCTTCCGGAACAGTTTGAATTCCTCCCTGATGTCAAAGACCTCCAGCAGGATGTTCATGGACAGCAGGATTTTGTGATCACGCTGGACTGCGATGACACCGAAGTTGATCGCCTGAAATACCATTTAGAAGACAATAAGATTCATATCGTCGTCACCCCGAAGGCTGGAAGCTTCTCACCTGACAAGGTATCGAGCTATCAACAGCAAGGGGACTTTGACCTTATTATTACAGTTGATGTTGCCGATGTGCCTCAGCTTGGAAAGCTTTATGACGACAACAAGGATCTGTTTATGAAGCTGCCCGTGATCAATATCGATCATCATGTGTCGAATACAGAATTTGGAAAGCTCAACTGGATTGATGTAGCGGCTTCGTCTACTGCAGAAATTCTTTTTGACCTGGTTAAAGCATTGCAAGAACGTTCTGGAAAAACCTTAATGACCCCAGAAACAGCCACCTTCCTGCTTAGTGGTGTTACCACCGATACGGGATCTTTTCAGAATGCAAACACCACGCCAAAGGCGATGTCGGTAGCGGCTGACTTGATTGATGCTGGGGCTAACCAGCATGACGTGGTGAAGTACCTCTTCCGAACCAAGAAGCTTACGACCTTAAAGCTCTGGGGGAAGATCCTCAGCAAGATAGAGGTCGACGAAAAGCATCGCTTGGTGTGGTCGACCATAACTCAGCAAGATATTGCCAGTACCGGCGCCCATATGGATCAGGCTGGGGATATTATTGATGAACTCCTGGTCCATGCTCCAGAAGCAGATATTGTAGCTCTTTTTAAAGAAGATTCCGATATGGTCTCGGTTTCGCTGCGGTCTAAAAACCATCAGGCCAATGTGATGGAAGTCGCGCAAAAGTTTCACGGTGGGGGACATGTTCAGGCAGCTGGTGCGAAGTTCAGTGACAAAAGCCTCTCTGAAGTGATCAGAGCGGTTCTCGAAGAACTGCAGAAGTCGCAAAGCAAGCGCCTGGGTCTCAGTACACTCGTAGCTGATGAAGATGCTGATGCTCCAAGAGAAGTCACCCAAGTCTTGGATGGCTACACTCCTGTGCCTCACAAGGTGACTCTGGAAGAGCGTGTGACCCAACAAGCCTCTGTGACTCAAAGTATTCCTGAAAAGCCTCCTTCTCAGCCTGCTGAGAAGGCAGCAGCACCTGTTGTTGCCCCGGCTGCAGAAGCTTCAGTGATTCCACCTGCTGCTGCTCCTACACCAACAACTGTTGTAGCTGCACCCGCAACACCCCCAGCAGCTGCTCCTCCAACTCCTGCCTCGTCAGACATTCATGAGACCACTAAAGCTGCCATTCAGTCAGAACAAAGCCAGGCATCTGATTCGGGATTTAGTCCCTCTCAAACAGCCCAGGCGCAGCGAGACCCCAACCCTAATCCTCAACAAGAACGAAGGTTTACTGAGCCAGTTCCTGATTACCTGAAACCTACTCCTGCCCCAGAACAAAACCCTGCTCCGACCGCAGCACCTGCTCAACCTGCAGCTCCTGCGCCAACTCCCAAACCTGATGATGGTGTAACGGTAAAGATGGCTGCCCCTGGCACTGTGCCACCAGCACCCATCGCTGCTGATAGCTCTGAACCGGTGGTCAAAAACATGAATCCAACTGGTTCGAAAACTGATCAGAACGGTGAAGATGATGCTCCTCCAGCAGCCCCAAGCACTCCGAATACTCCACCAGAACCGCCAAAAGACCCCTTTGCTATGGGTGATGACGGACTGACTGATATTGAACGAGCCTTAGGGGGACTCTAATCATTCCTATGCCTTCACAAAACCCTTTCAAACAACGACTGGATCGTTTTATTCGAAGTACTCCTGAAAGAATTCATGTGAGCGAATTCCTTCCTCTGGAGAAAATAGATGACCCTCTGCAAGTTCACTTTTCACTCAAGCTTTGGTTTGTCAGAGAGCTCATTGTACGAGAAATAGATGAATCCCTTATCACTACAGATAGCTTCCCAAAAGATCTTGAAGTTCCTTCAGATATGAAACCATTTTTGGAGGTCATTAGATTTGTACGACGAATCCATCATGCGACACTTATCGAGCAGCATGGATTCGAAAATGCCAAGCTTCTCATACCGCCGGATGAGTACAGCGATGCTGTTTATGATTACTTCGACTCAGACCGAATAGAGCAGGAGTTTCCTCCCGATAACTCTTCTGATGAATAGCTACTCACTCCAATCTCTCACTTCGAACTGTCTTTCTTCAGATTTCTCATCAAATTGAGCTCGAAGAGTGTGAAAACCTTTTACTGGTTTGATGTATAATATTTTTTTGTATCCAACCCATACATCATCCAGGTACCAATCCACCTCTTGATTCGCCTTGAGCTTAATCTGCTGAAGCTCTATTGGTATGTCTGGATTGATGGTGAAGACTTCTCCGCTTTGCGGACTAAGAATGGTAGGCAGGTTAGGAGCGTTAGGTATGTTGGGATGGTCAGGATTATGAGGAGAGGACTTAGACTGACCTCGACTGAGATTGCCGCATTCACCCTTCGCTGAACTCAGGCTTCCTTCGCAATGACGATTCATTTCTTCATCTCCAGAACAGTCCTGAATCTCAATCTTTTCGAAGCCAAAGAGCTTGGCTACCTTGCTGAGTTCGGCTTCTGGTATATCAGGATCCACAAATTCTTCACGGCAAAACACCCCCACTTCGAAATCAGACTCCCAGCTTCTATCTGGAGAACTAAAG
>CAYGRJ010000138.1:0-4000 GCA_964352285.1 uncultured Candidatus Peribacteria bacterium | reverse complement strand
GGCAGATATTCGCAGTGTTCTGAAACGTGTTCAAGACCTGTCTGATCTGGCCTTCCGCATGGTCAGTAGTGACCACCCCCAACGCATATTGGTCTTGATTGCAGACGGAAACCTGCAAAGGGGAAGCTCGGGGGCTCTTTCGGTAGGGCTCGAGCTGATGATAAATGGGCAGGAACTCGAAAAGATGAAGCCCGTTATTTTGAAAGAGCTGGATCAGCAGCTTCGTGTCAGGCTTCAGGCTCCTCAAGGCTTGGAGGACATCACGGACAGCTGGGGAATTGCCACGGCAAATACCTCATTCGATGCCCTGGATTCAGCTCAGCAAATGCACTGGTTCTGGCAACGTGAGGCACGAAGCACCCTAGACTTCATCGTGGTGATCAATAGCAGAAGCCTCAGCAGGATTCTCGAGAACATGAACAAGGATGAGAATGCCGGTGAGAGCTCCACAGATTTCGCGAGACGCTGGTCAGAGCTTCGAGCGGTCTCTGTATACGAAGAAATGACAAACATCGCTCAGAACGCTCTCAGTGAGCTGGGAGCTTGGCTGAGAAATCCTCAGTTGGTTTTGGAGAGTCGTGCCACTCTCGAAGAGGTCTTTGCCGAACAAGGCCTGCAAATCTGGAGCTCCTCTCCATCGCTGAACCAGCTACTAGGCACTTGGGACATGCTTCCCCAGATCCCCCGCCCCGAAGCCCAGCGAGATTTCTTGATGATTGGGCATTTGAGTACGGGAAATAATCCAGTAGATAAGGGCATGTCGATGCGTGCAGAACTGCAGACCCTGGTCGATGAATCAGGAAAGCTCAATCACTGGCTTAGTCTCGAGCAGCTGAATGAAGCCAACGAGATAAGCACGAGCCCACACCAGAGCATCGTTCGGATTCTGGTGCCAAAAGGTTCATCTTTGACCATGACCAAGGGACTAAAACTAGAAGATGTAGCCGTTAGCCAATACAAGGGCTACACACAGTGGAGCTTTAGCAGTCGAGTAGACTCAGGAGGAAGCAGTCAAAAAGAACTCAGTTACCAGCTGCCTTGGGATTTTGAAATGGAAGACGTTGGCAAATACCAATTGATGGTCATGAAGCAACCTGGGACTCCCCCACTTCAATGGCGTCATGAGGTTTCCCTTCCGACAAGTATGGAACTGGTGCAGATCTTGCCAGACAACCCAGTAGATACGATCGAAGACCGAGGGGTTTTTGCCTTCGTAGCTCGGCAGAAGTAAATCAGCTTCAGAATTATCTTGAACTTCTTTGCGAGAGTGATAGCTTATCTACACTTTCTAATTTTTCATGAATAACTATGTACAGCCTGAATAAAGTGCAACTGATCGGAAACCTCACACGAGACCCTGAAGTGCGACAAATTCCAAGTGGTCAAATGGTCTGCACCGTGGGTGTGGCTACCAACCGACAATGGAAAGGACAAGATGGTCAGAAGCAAGATGCTACTGAGTTTCACAACCTGGTTTGCTGGGGAAAGCTTGCTGAAATTGCTGGTCAATACCTCAAAAAAGGAACTAAGGTTTACTTCGAGGGACGACTTCAAACCCGAAGTTGGGACGATGACAATGGAAAGAAAAACTACAAGACGGAAATCGTTGCAGAAAATATGATTATCTTAAGCCCTAAAGGACAGGTTGAAGGTGGTCAAAGCTTCTCTGGAGGTATTCAAGAGAGTGCTTCTGCAGCTGATGGAAACAGCTTCTCTGCAGCACCCGTGCCTGAAGGAGAAAAGATTGCTGTAGAAGACCTGCCATTCTAAGCACTGCTTCCTAACGGACATTAAAAGCTACTCGTGTAAGGGTGGCTTTTTTTGAATCCCCAAGGTTGGTTGGATATCTATATTTACTTCTATCCAACCCTAACTCCATCATGACTCAAATTTCATGTTTTCATATTGCTAGTTGGGTACTCAATATTTACTCTATCCAACCAAGAATAAGAAGTCAGTGCACACATAAACGAACTCAGCAGAAGAGTGATAAAAATCGGCCTGGCTGAACAAGTAGTCGACAGCTATCTCTATAATCAAGATGACTGGAGGGATGCAGATAAAAGACTACCAAAGTAACGCTCTGAATCATTACTGTCGACACAAGAGGCTCACAAGCATGCGCTTGTGAGCTTTCGCTTGCCTGAATTCAACTCGACCAGTCGTCATGTCTACTAAGGTACTGTCGACACACTGACCACTGTCATCTCGACATCTACAGCCCCAAAACAAATAAATCAGATACCCAGCGTATCTTTAGACCTTTCACACTCGACACACTCCACCACGTCATGTCGCCAAACTACATCTTGTCATGTCGTCATATTACTCTTAACTACTCACCCCCAATATAACCCCCTAATTCAAGGCATTAACCTCACCTCATGACCACTAGACCGACTGGTCGCCCACAATTTCATGTCTGGTCGACACAAAAAAACCACTGTCGACTGAACTCTAGTAATCACCAATCATGACCCAGCACACGACAGATAAAAATTGTATTCGCTATAATGAGTTCTCGGCTAATGGACTTGCCGAACACATGGTTTTCATGGGCTGGTGTCGACTCGCGAGTTGTCAGTTGCTTGTCGACTCGCTTATACTCGGCTTGTAGTTTAGAACTCCCCCATTCTTTCATGAAGATATTTCGCATGCCCAAGAAGGACTACTCCGTATCACGATTTGATGCCGCAGAACTCTTAGATGTTTCTCTGCGAACTCTCGATCGCTACACCAAGACCGATAAAATTTCTGCAGCTCGACGAGGACGATCTCTGTACTTCGACGAGTCGGAATTGATGAGCTTCAAAGCTGAATATGTGGTGAAGAATCAAATGATTCAAAAGAAGCGCAAAGCGAAGTCGAAAGCAAAAAAACAATCTAAGCCGGCATCTCGACAAGAAGATGGTTTTGCTGATGTTGGAAGAGCTCAAGCACGTGAACAAGAAGACATCGTAGCCGATGTTGATATTATTGACCCTGACTTCGCGGTAATACGAGACGAACTCCTGAGGCGTAGCCCAGAGGAATCGATCTTTAAGACTCTCTACAAGAAAGCCGAAGTAGAACTCGACACGCTCCGCAAGCAACTGAATACCGCCAACTACCGAGTAGGGCAGCTAGAAGCGCAGGTGAAGAGCATGGTGCCTCTTCTCAGCTTTAAAAAGCAAAAGCAAAAACTCCTGAGTCTTACTGAAGAAAAGCTCAAACAAGAGCAGCAGATCAGTGCTCTCGAACAGCAGATTAATGTTGAGCGCTTTGCTAAGAAGGTCTACGGAGTCTTCTTGTGGTTTATGTCTGCTCTTATACCACTTATCCTGGTTTTGAGAGTGGTTTATGGTATCTAGTATACCTTTACAGCTGGCTTGATATTTGGGATACTCAAGTGTCCGTATTTGTTGAATATTCCACGTGTTTAAACTCTGGGATCATCACGGTATTCTCGGGATTAATGCTCGAAATTTGCTCTATATTAAGCCTTTAAATAAAAAGGCTCAGATTAAATTTGCCGATGATAAAATGCGGACCAAGCAATATCTGTCGGCACGAGGTATTCAAACGGCTCGTCTGCTGGGAAAAATTACTTCTGAAGCAGACCTCCTGAAGTTCCCTTGGGACTCACTGCCCAATGAATTTGTGCTCAAGCCAAATGCTGGATACGGAGGAGAGGGGATTTTGGTATTGAATAGCCGTGATCAAGATATGGATGGATGGCGAACTGGAAAAGGGAAGCTCTGGGTAAAAGAAGACCTCTTTGAACACTGCTCAGACATCTTGGATGGTCGATACTCCATAACCGGAAGCGCCGATACGGTGTTCTTTGAGCAGCGCTTAAAGTCTCACCCAGATATGAAGAATATCGGCCAGTTTGGACTGCCAGATATTCGTGTCATCGTCTACAACCTGGTTCCTGTCATGGCTATGCTTCGAGTTCCTACTCAAGAGAGTAACGGAAAAGCTAACCTTCATGTGGGAGGTCTTGGACTCGGTGTAGATC
>CAYGRJ010000137.1:0-4036 GCA_964352285.1 uncultured Candidatus Peribacteria bacterium | reverse complement strand
GGATCAGAAGTCTTTTGCTTCGAGAGCCTCATCGGCGACGATGAGCACTTCAACGCCTCTATAGATCTCCAATTGCCCATTCGCATAAGCCTCCAAGACGAAACTAGTAGGCCAACACCAACCTACGACCTGCCTCCCATCAAGAGCAGCTTTACCATCAAGTCTTCTTTCCGGGTCGATGTCGACGACCAAGGCGGAGAGTTGAGAGGGTCAGCAGAAACCTGCTTCGATGACGATTCTAGCTCACTATCTGCAGAAGAATGGGCCATTATCTGCAAGGCAAAGGCCATGGGGATCGTGAGTGGCAATCCAAGAGATGATGGGATCTTCTTCTTCCCTCACCAACCGATCAACAGGGCTGAAGCCGTTAAGATTCTCACCCTTGGAATCTTGCGGACCTTTAACTTTCTGACCGACAACGAATTTGCTGCCAAGCAGCAAGAGCTCATATCGGCAGCACGACCAGGGAGGCAAATCCTCTACCCCGATGTTCGCTTCGATGACGATGGAGCAGCACCATGGTTTGCTCAGTACCTCAGCATTGCTTCCGAACAAGAAATCGCCACAGGCTACCCAGAGGACGGCACTTTCCGCCCTGGCAACAAGATCAACAACGCCGAGAGCTACCGGGTGATCGTCGAAACGGGCCGAGTCGCCTCTTCAGATATTGCCAACACCCTTCGGAGAGTGAGCACCCGGACCAAGGCTATGGAATGGTTCATGAAATACGCCTGGACCCTCAATGAATACGACCTCGACTACTCAGAAGAGTACGGAGACTTCACCAAGCGAAAAGATTTTTTGCTGCTGGTTATGAAGCTCTTGCAGTCGGCCGGCGCAATCCAGCTCTAGCCATGGCGAACGTTTTTTTGTCTTTTCTGATGGAGAGTACTGAAAGTATTGATAACAAGCCTTCTTCTGGCTGAAGGATTTTTAATATGGAGCATCTGTTTTAAGAGAGCTTCGGAAACCCGAACAACAGGAATTCCAAGTCCAAAGTGAACCCGATCACGGTATCGGTCATACTGTGCGGTATTATTGTGAAACCTACCGGAATCATACTCAACCACAAAGCATTCACCATCAGGAAATTCTCCCACGATATCGCATTCGTAACCCCAAAGAATCTGTCGAAATGAAAGGCTTGGTTTATGATGAGCCTTACTAAAGAAGTCCTTCAAAAGGCCCCCGAGCTGATATTCAGCGCGGTTGGGGGTGGCGTCATGATTCCTTCGATAACGCTCAGCTTCTTGTCGATAACGGGTAATCCAGTATTCCTGGTCATGATGCTGATCAACAGATGCTCCTAGGCAAGAAAAAACAGTCGCTGGAGAGAGCGTTTCATCTTTACAGCGGTCGAGCAGGGTTTTGAGGTGAGGGTCTTCGAAGCAAAAAACACCAGCAGCTTTGAAAACAGAGATAATCAAATCCTTATGGAGGTGCTGAGATCGAGAGTTACAGAGTCGAAGTGAATGTGAAAAGAGTTCGTAGGCCACATTCTCATCACCCTCGAGGTAAGTCAGTCCCTTGAGGGCTTTTGATAGGGAGTAGGGTTCTACAATTTCAAGCGAGTTAATCAGCTCTAAAGCCATCTGATCGGCTACCTGATGCCCTTGTGAAACACGGCTGAGTGAGCAGATGATTTGTGAATACCTGTGGAGGTCTTTTGGGGTTGTTTGAGGGTTTTCTCGTAGAGAGATACTGATCGATCCCATAAGTTCTTCGGGAAAGACGTTTTGAGGATTGGGAGAACGTTGGTGACGTTTCTTTTTGTGATGTTGTGAAGATTTTTTGAACGACAGAACCTTATAGATTTCTATAAGGGCTTCAAGGCCACAGAGTAAGTAGGGAAGATTCGAAGCTTTCGCCAAAGATCGGTGGAGTGAAAGAGCTTCCTGGTAGGGCTTCCGAAAACTATTAGGACTATCTATGAGTTTTTTAAGCCTATCCAATGGATAGAGCCCGTCATCGCATTCGGGAATGGTGTTCCTCTCTTTTTTTATGGTCTTGATTCGGGTTTTGACCAGCTCGGAGAGTTGATCAATCGTGTCTCTGTCAGCTGATGCAATTTCTCCATGGTCTTGTTCCAGATACGAGTTGAGAGCAAAGAGGTACCCCAAGAGTTCTCGAAGCTGTGGGTCCTCAGGTCTTCTCAGGATATGAACTTCAGGAGCATTGCCATTTTTGAGGCGTATAACAGTAGCAATTTCTTTAGTAAAACGGTTCTGGAGGTGCTGTAGCAAACTCTGGCGTAATCCTTCAAGCCCCTCTGTTGGTGAATATGCATAGCTTTGCTCACAGGCACGTGAAACCCTCTTGAGGCATTTGAGCTGTTTGCTCTTCGCAATAATTTCTTCGAGGGCTTTCATAAGGCAATAATAAGGCTGCATTATAGGGCTTTATGCACCATATGTCCACATCATCGGCATTATCACCTTTCTTGACCATGGAAGACGCCGTGATATACTGGTTTGGCTCTTTTAAAAGCAAAGAACAGCGTTTGACCGGCTATCAACCGGAACTGGAATCCTTCCATCGCTGAGGAAAGAAAATGGCTATAATTGTCATCAGTAGACTCCTCCGTAGTATTCACGTCACGAATCAAATTAAGTACAGCTTTAGGTGGTACCTCTCCGACCTGTCGGAGCCTCAAGCACACGAACTCCGTGTGTCATTTTTTATGTCTAGTAACCAGCCCCCAGTAACCTTTACCCGCCGTGGCGGGAGTAACCAGTAACCAGCCCCCATGTTCCAAAAACCCAACCCCAAGCAATCCTTTCCAAATCTCGAGCAAGAAGTCCTGCAGCTCTGGAAGGCTAATAAAACCTTCGAGAAATCCCTCGCGCGCAATAAGGGCAAAGAAGAGTATGTTTTTTACGATGGGCCGCCTTTTGCTACCGGACTGCCGCATTACGGGCACATCCTTGCAGGAACCCTCAAAGATGTGATTCCTCGCTATCAAACCATGCGTGGCTACTATGTGCCTCGTCGTTGGGGATGGGATTGTCACGGCTTGCCAGTTGAAAATCTCGTGGAAAAAGAATTAGAAATCGCCGACAAACAAGCCCTACTAGACTTCGGGATCGATAAATTCAACGAAGCTTGTCGAGCTTCGGTGCTGCGCTACACGCGCGAATGGGGCAAGGTTGTTGAGCGTATGGGGAGATGGGTGGATTTCGAAGACTCCTACAAAACCATGGAACCCAGCTTTATGGAATCCATCTGGTGGGTCTTTAAGTCCCTTTGGGAAAAGAAACTGATCTACAAGGGGAAGAAATCTATGCACGTGTGCCCACGCTGTGTGACCCCCCTCTCAAATTTCGAGGTAGGACTGGGCTACAAAGACGTTACCGACTTTTCATCAACCTCTCAGTTCAAGCTCAAAGAATCTGACCACAAGAAGAAGCTCTTCGGAGACAAGCCCACCTACATCCTCGCCTGGACGACCACCACCTGGACCCTTCCAGGAAACCTCCTCCTCGCCGTTGGCTCGGATATCGACTACGTCATTGTAGAGGCTGCTCCAGAAGGTTCAGAACCCGCTCAGTACCTGATTGCCAAGGATCGATTTGAAGGCTACAGCAAAGAGTTTGAGGCCATGGGTGTCACAGAGATAGAGTCCTTCGCAACTCACAAGGGTTCACAGCTCCTCGACTTGCAATACGAACCCCTCTTCGACGTCTTTCAAGATTCAGACCTCGACAACATCGACAAGGGCTGGAAGGTCGTTGCTGCTGACTTTGTGACCACAGACTCAGGTACGGGAGTCGTGCACATCGCCTCTGGATACGGTGAGGACGATATGGTGCTCGCCCAATCGCTCAAGATGCCGGTGCTCCAGCACGTCAATATGGACGGAAGCTTTATTAAGGAACTCGGAAAAGACTTCGCAGAGCACTCCGTAATGGGAGAAGACAAGAAGCGAAAAGCTGACGAATTCGTCGCTGACCAACTCGAAAAGAAGAACTTCTTCTTCGCCAAGCACAGCTATCGACATAGCTACCCGCATTGCTGGCGTTGCGACAACCCCCTCATC
>CAYGRJ010000136.1:0-4052 GCA_964352285.1 uncultured Candidatus Peribacteria bacterium | reverse complement strand
TCAGCACCAGAAGAGGTGTCGAGGTAGATAACGGGGTTCATTTGTGGATGAGTATCAGTTTTCATAGTTCTAGTTGCTGGTTAGCTGGTATCTAGGAGTTAATTAGGCGGACATTTTGGTGATCTTTTTGTCGAGACCAGCGTTAACGTCTTTGACCATTCGCCCACGGTAGAATCCGCATGCAGGACACATATGGTGAGACTGCTTCATTTCTTTACAGTTGCTGCAAGGTACCAAATTAACAGTCTTTTCAAGGCGTGTTCGAGCTTTGTATTGGTACATGCTGTAGCGTTTCCGACCAGCGGATTTGCACAGTTTTCGTTTGGGGGTAGGACTTTTAGCCATAGTTCAGACGTTATTCTCATTAAGCCTATGCAGTTTACTGGTTTTACAAGGGGCAGACAAGTGTTTTT
Source organism: uncultured Candidatus Peribacteria bacterium (assembly GCA_964352285.1). Classification (GTDB taxonomy): domain Bacteria; phylum Patescibacteriota; class Gracilibacteria; order JAUYGZ01; family JAUYGZ01; genus CAYGQA01. The sequence continues at coordinate 3,639 of CAYGRJ010000136.1, read as the reverse complement.
ACGCTTTTTTGTTTAGATGATGCCGTTCACATCCTCATTGGTCCAGGTAGCCATAGATGTCTTTTCTGAATAGCTCTCCTCCTCTGGAGTTATTCCACCATTTTTAACAGCAACTATCTGAGTTGTGTTATATGGATAGGTTCCTATAAGTGACACACCTTCACAGAGAAATACATGTTTTCGTCCGTTCAGGTTTTCGTCCCTCACATCGATTACCTTCTTGCTTGAAGAGTTGTCTCGAAGTGAAATCCTCTCGTAAACCTCTCGAAATCCACTCTGGTCATCGTTGGGACTTATCCGAACTGCTGATGCACTTTTAGTCATGATCATGGCAGAGGTCCCCTCATCTGATGAAAAACTCGTATGAGAGATAATCTGGTAGTCGTAGAGTAGTATATGCAGGGCAAAGAGCACTATTTGAGTAATATAGGCCACTTGAAGGCCTCGTGCTCTTTCAGGATCTCTGAGCTTATTGTGCCGTTTTTCAAATTCCAATAGATTACCCCTTTCATTCTCGTGGAGATGAAGCACCATAGCTATGGTCGTGTCCCATTTTTCAGCTACGAATCCTTTAATCATCTTGGCAATGATTTCTGGTTTATCTGCATTGTCGAGCGAAAGAACGCGCTGCCGATCTTCTGTAAGGAGTGCACGGAGCACTTCGAGACCCATTTGAAGAGTGTCGTTCTTTTCCGCTTCTGGATGTCTTTTGAGATTCAGGAATCTTTGCCCGAATGCTAGTATTCGCTGTTCATCTGGATTTGGCATATCCATGTGCGAATTCATGAGAGATCCTCTTCTGTACTCTAAAGTGCCTAATTCTTCATCAACAGCGTTGTAAGCTGGCTTTTCTTCTTCACCTTCATTCCAGGTGAATGCCCGACTGTTATCAATTGGGTGATCATATTGGTCATCAAACACAAAAGGCATCAGTGAGATATTTTTTTGATGGGGACTTTTCTTTGGAGAAGGTGTGACGTGTGGAGCCTCCTCAGGCAATCCCCAGGCATTCAAAGCCCAATCTTCTGAGACTGGTTGTGAAACTTGATCTCCTGGGTTGAGCACCTGAAAGCTCCCCTCTTGTTCTGGAATGAAGGACAGACCACCTTTCTCGAAGATCTGGACCAATTCCCAGAGGGCTTGGGTTTTTGTATCAGAAAATTTCACATTTGCCAGTGAATAATCAGTGGTCCCAGCTGGAAAGTGTAATCTCTGACTTTGGATTTCGAAGCCTTCTATTTGCTCTTGAGAGAAGACGTACCCCTTGTACGTATAACCACCAGCTCCAGGAAGGACTCCAAAGGGTACTTTTTTAACATCTTTTAGTCCTGGGTTTCCAGCTTGCTCAAAGACCTTACGAGCTTGATCTCTGACCTCATCATATGGATCCATAAAGGCAAATCCGCGCTTCTTATCGCCTTCTATAGTGTGGTTGGCGGGATCAAAAGCTAATAGCTCACTTGCCGAATAGGGTTTGTGGGCATCTGCAACGTTTACTGTCCCTCTCGCATCATAGTGTTCTTGGCCTACAGGGAGGTTAATAGTCCCCTGTTCGCCATCAAGAGGTGGAGTAGATTTATTTTTTTCATCTTTATCGAGAAAGTCTTCAAAGGTATCCATAGGAATAGTTCAATCAAATAAGATTTTAGGGAGTCATCTTATTCCATTGTTTCCGAAATGTCAACACTTCTTTACTTTTTTCTAATCTCTGCTGGTGAAGGCCAGCATAAGCCGGAGAAGGCTCACGAAGAGGTTGATAAAGTCTAAATAGAGGTGAATAGCGGCAACGAGTGCGTTGGAGTACATTCCTTTTTGAAGGTTTTGGAGGTCATACATCGTGAAGCCCGAGAAGATTAATACTCCTGTACCGGCAACGACCATCTCCATCGTGTTACTCCAGGGGAAGAAGATTCCCAAGATACTGACGGTGATCAATCCCAATAGGGACATCATCAGAAAGCCTCCCATGCCCTGCAGATTTCGGTGAGTTGTCCATCCATAGAGTGCACAGGCTCCGAAGACACATACCGAGGCAAAGAGGGCTTTCATAATCATTCCAACTCCGCCGACAGCTCCTGCCAACGCCAGTATAGGAACGAGTGTGAAACCGGACAGGGTTGCGTAGAGCACGAACATTCCATAGCCAAGAGGGAGGTTTTTACTCCATGACCTTGAAGTCCAGACGAGCAGAATCTCTGCAGCAAAAGCTCCGTAAAAGACGAGCGGGTTCATAAAGAGCTCTGGAAAAGCGCTTAATAAGGAAAATCCTCCGAAGGTTCCTCCGCAGGTTATGAGCAGTGCTAAGGCGAAATAACCCATGGTTGAAGCGAAAAATCCTGGGTCTTGTATGGTGATGACATCAGGGTTGTGCTGTGGATTGGGACGACTTGTGTACATAAATAAAGGTCAAGAATGTGTCTTGATGGTACGCCTTTGGGGAGTGGGTGTCGAGACTTAGACTCATGCCTATATCATTCCTTCACAGTCCAAGAGCTCAACTCTTCCAGAAGACAGGAATTTCGCGATAAGGAACGGACCTTGCCCCTTTACTCCGTCGGTAAAGCTCAGCGTGAAATCAGCGCCAGGCTCAGCATGATAGTGAGACCTTGCCCAAGATACTACCTTTCCATAAAACTGAGCATATGTGACTGGGCTGGAAAGATTTGGATACCGCTCTGACACTTTGGGGTCAGCCACTCCTGGCTGAAGCAGAGCAATTGATGGATTTTCAACACCACTCGTTCTAAGTATGTATGGTTCTTGAATATCTGAAGAGTCTATATTTCTCATAAATTTTTTTATTGTTCATTTTATTATAACATACTTTCGCTCCTCTATAAAAAAGATGTGAGGAAGCCCTGATCATCTCTAGCACTTATGAAGCTGTCGTGATTCCATCTCTGCCTGTTATGCGACTTGCTTGAATCGTAACATACCCTTTGGAGTTTTCATGGCTGTTGCATCAGTCGTGAGTGCGTAACCAAACTCTTGAGAAATATAAATAGCGAGCTTTCGGTAGACAGCTTCTGTGATTTTTCCATTAGCTGAATAACTCTTGAAAGACATCAAGGCTAACTTGAAGAACTCATTAATATCTCCTTTTGCGGCTTTCACAAGGATTTCATCTGATCTTTTCTCATTAGCGATGGTTGTACTAACCAGATGTCCCCAACTTTCAATTTCTGATTTTGACATAGCTCTGTCTTGCCACGTCCGAGGGTTTCCATACTGATCATGAATGAAAGCTTTGATCTTCTGGCGTGCAGAGATGATTTGTTGTTCTGGAGGAAGCTCAGCAAACTCAGCTTTTTGCTGCTCAAGCTGATCTTGAGAGTCTTGTAAACGTTGCTGACGTGCACTCGGAGATCTCTTTTTGCCGACATCAGCAAAATCAATAGCCCCCAAGAAATCTGAAATATCAAAGAGTTGAGCGGCTCCGTTCTCAAGAATCAACCTGATAATGAGCCCGTGATGCGTCTTCATGAGCTGTATGTACTCTTTACCAGCACGAACGGGAAACTCTGATTCGATCATCCTCAAAAACTGACTTGGCTGTTTTGTTTTTCTCAGCTGCTTAAATATTCTTCGCTGGGCTTCTTCAGAACGGAGAGCAATCGCTTCGATCTTTGGAAATGACAT
>CAYGRJ010000135.1:0-4058 GCA_964352285.1 uncultured Candidatus Peribacteria bacterium | reverse complement strand
CTGAGGAGCAGTAGTGCCAAGTGATGAATCTGAAAAGAGCTCAGAACCATCACTTGAAACCACCTCCACAGTGATTCAGCCGTATCAGTATAGCAAAGATCTGGAGCAATGAAGAACACAAAAAAGAGAGGACAAGTCCTCTCTTTTTTAAAATCAACATGAGATCAAACTACTTTCGAAGCTTAAGAGACTTAATAATGTCTTCGTACAGATCCTTATTATTGTTCTGTACGTATCGAAGCAATCGACGTCGCTTACCAACCATCATCAAAAGTCCACGTCGTGAATGATTATCCTTCTTGTGTTCCTGCAAGTGTCCTGTAAGGCTATTAATTCGTTCAGTAAGGATAGCAATCTGCACACGTGGAGAACCGGTGTCCTTCTTGTGAGCTTGGTGCTTATCGATAATCGTCTTCTTTTCTTTCTTCACGTGCTTACCAGCTTTTTTAGCGGTAGTTTTTGCACCTTTCTTAGCACTTGTCTTTTTAGTAGACGTCTTCTTTTCAGCAGCAGCTTTTGGAGCAGCAGCCTTCTTTGGAGCCGCTTTTTTAGCAGCAGTAGTCTTCTTTGATGCTGCTTTTTTGGCAGTCTTGGAATCTGTTTTCTTAGTAGCCATACAAATAATGGAGTTGAGAGAGCTAAAAGCTCAGCAATCCTAACACAAAGAGCTCAGTCTGACAAGATCTGATTTTTAATTAGACGCTCTCGCTCGACGAGAGTAGTGTTCAACTAACAACACCCCAAATGAAGCATTACGAAATCATCCTAAAAGGCGTACCGCAGCCACTTACCTACTGTCATTCAGAGTCTCTAAGACTCGGATCCTTAGTAAAAGTCTCATTAGGAAAGCGCACAACAACAGGAATCATTACAAAGGCTGTCAAAAAACCCAGCTTCAAATGCTCAGAAATCATTGAAGTCATCCTAGAAGAGGCCGTCAGTCCCCTACAATTAGAACTGTGCAGATGGGTTAGTCATTATTACTGCGCGAGCTTCATCAAATGCCTTCGGCTCTTCGTCCCCACCTGTATTTGGAGTGCCAAAAGAAAAGCCAAGCACGAAGAACTGATTATCCTCAATCAGTCACTGGAAGACACCCTAAGCCATGTAAAAAGATCAAAGAAGCAGCAAGAGCTGGTTCAGCAACTCTCTGAATCGAAAGCCACCAAGAAATCTCAACTCGAAGGAGCAAGCACACCCATCATCAAAGCCTTGCTCACAAAAGAACTGATAAGCATTTCCACAGGAAAACTCATCAACCCCGACAAAGACCACAAGAGCAAACCTCATCATGACCAACCCCTTACAGATGAACAGCAACAGGTTTTGAAACAACTCAGAGAAAGCAAGACTCACCAACCTTACTCTCTTCTTCATGGGGTCACCGGGTCAGGGAAGACAGAAATCTACCTCCAATTGATCAGGGAATGTGTAGAAAATAATCAACAAGCCATATTATTGGTGCCAGAAATCGCACTTACCACTGAATTAATCCAATACTTCAGTGAGCATTTCGAAGGTCAAATCAGCATCTTGCACTCTCACCTAAATGAAGGTGAGCGATTACAAGCTTGGCATCGCATACACAATGGTGATACCAAACTCATTCTGGGGTCTCGATCGGCGCTGTTTACTCCCTGGAAAAACCTCAACCTCATCATTATCGATGAAGAACACGAATGGACCTACAAACAAGAATCCAGCCCTCGATACCACGCCAAGACCGTAGCAGAAAACATCATTTCCAGACTCCCCCAAGCAAACAAACCTCGCTTAGTACTCGGGTCTGCAACCCCTTCGGTAGAGAGCTACTACCAAACTCAAGAACAAGAAAGGAATGGAATAAAGTACCAACTCCTCGAACTCACCAGCAGAGCGACCACACTTCCTGCACCACCGGTCACCATTGTGGACCTGAGAAAAGAGTTCGAAAAAAAGAACTTCAGCATGTTTTCTGACGAGCTTCAGCAGGGGATCCAAGAAACCCTAGAACGAAAAGAGCAAGTCGTACTCTTTCTGAACAAACGCGGAGCATCATCCTCTATCACCTGTAGAGACTGTGGATACACACCCATCTGCAAGCACTGTGATGTGAGCATGACCTATCACCAGTATCTCAAAGACTTCCAAGGCAATGGCCTGATATGCCACTACTGCGGAACATACCGTCAGATGCCAGAGACCTGCCCTGACTGTTCATCTGCAGCCATACGTCACCTAGGAGTAGGAACGCAAAAAGCAGAAGCACAGCTACAAGACCTCTTCCCAGGAATTAGAATCCTCCGAGCGGACAAGGACAGTACTGCTGGGCGTGAAGACTTCGAAACCATCAACTTCCAGATGAAGAATCAAGAAGCAGATGTACTCTTAGGAACCCAAATGATCAGCAAAGGTCTCGATTTACCAAATGTAACCCTTACAGGTGTGCTCCTTGCCGATATCGGCATGCACCTGCCCGACTACCGAGCATCAGAACGTGTCTTTCAGCTCATGACCCAAGTTGCCGGACGCTCTGGGCGACACAAACCCGGCCGAGTGATTATCCAAAGCTACCAACCCGATCATCCTGCTATTCAGGCTACCAAAAACTACGACTACCAAAACTTCTACCAGCAAGAAATACAATTGCGTCAGCAGTTCCACTATCCACCTTTTACTGAAAGTATCCGGCTCACTTACAAGCATCCTGAAGCCCATACGGCAGCCCGGGAGGCTCAACAAATCTATACGCAGCTCGACACCATTACTCAGCAACGCTTTCAACGGAGCATAGCTAGCAATCCCGACTTAGACTCACCTCAGAAAGACCCCAATAACCAAATCGATCTTTCACCACACTACATACCCCGACTCCATGGCAAATACCTCTGGAATATCCACCTGCGAGGGGAAGAGCTTCGTGATATATTAAAACCTCTCCAACTCCCAGCGGGATGGACCATCGACATTGATCCCCGATAACGACAAGCTATGGAAAATGAAATAAACCTCCACGAAGAGATCAGTGAAACAGAAGCTGAAAGACTCGAAAAATTTCTCCTCATGGTCTGTGTAATAGCCTTTATAGTGGTTATGAGCACTCACTATTATCAAGAGTTCACCAAACAGCAAGTCAAGAACACCTTAAACAGCAATAAAAAAAAGTGATCTACAACTGTTCGTTGAAATACTCCTCAAGCTTATCGATAGCAATTCTTTCTTGCTTCATACTGTCGCGCTCACGTACCGTCACACATTTGTCGTCCTTTGATTCATAATCAACGGTAATACAGAAAGGTGTTCCTATTTCATCTTGTCGACGGTATCGCTTCCCTACCGATCCTCCATCGTCATATTCCGTAGTCCATTGAGCACTGAGACTATCGTAAATCTCTTGTGCAATCTCTGGAAGACCATCCTTTTTCATCAAAGGAAGCACAGCAACCTTTACCGGAGCAATATGACGAGCAAACTTCATGACAAGTCGTGTATCACCATCGACGTCTTCTTCAGTATAAGCATCACAAAGCACCGCCAGTAGAGACCGTTCGACTCCAAAAGTCGGTTCGATCACATGCGGTGTATACACTTCGTTCGTTTGAGGATCGCGGTACTCGAGCTTCTTACCAGAATGTTCAGCATGCTGTTTCAAATCGAAATCAGTGCGATATGCAAGCCCATACAGTTCAGAACGACCAAAAGGAAAGTCGTACTCGATATCTACCGTTCTTTTCGAGTAATGACTAAGCTTTTCTTCGGCATGTTCGTATTCGTGAGTTTTATCCTTACTGAGGCCTATAAGCTCACACCATTCATGCTGGAGTTTGAGCCAATCTTCAAAAACCTTTTCCCAATCAGACTCATGAATAAAGTACTCAATCTCCATTTGTTCGAACTCAATCACTCGGAAGATAAAATTCCCTGGAGTGATTTCATTGCGAAATGCCTTACCAATTTGAGCAATACCAAAAGGAACACGAACCCGAGTGGTATCGATCACATTCTTGAATTCCAAAAAGATGGCTTGTGCAGTTTCTGGACGGAGGTAAGCAATGTTTTCATCATCAGCAGTCTTGGAA
>CAYGRJ010000134.1:0-4059 GCA_964352285.1 uncultured Candidatus Peribacteria bacterium | reverse complement strand
CGAACGCATCATCAGAGCAAGCAGCCCAATAACGAGAAAGAAGGGGATAATAGAGAGCGCCAGTTCTGTCCAGAAACGCTGACCATTGGTATCGATGATTTCCAGTTCGACCAGGTCAGGACGAGTAAATCCTAAGTCAGCAATACTATCTGTGTTTCTCACCACGGCCTTCATGACCATCTCTTCATCAGTCGTAGCCGTCAGGGTGTTGTCTTCAAGCTCTAGCTTCTTGAGCTTCCCATCTCTATACAGGTTTTGAAGAGTTGAGATTCCGACTTCTTCTGTGGGAACTCTTTGATCATTCCCAAAGAAGGTTGTCCAAAAGGCTGCAACCAAGAGAGCGGCAATCAGAATGGAAACGAGACTAGAACGTGAGGTCTTTTTAGCCATGAAAAAGGGTTTAAATCGACTTTTTTATCGGTTTAGAGTGTATCAGACCCCATCTGCGATGAAAACGGTTTCAGGTTACTTAGGCGACCTTGGAGCTCTGCACCTTAGATAATGAATGGGCATACCCAAGGCTCTAAAACGACGTTCATAGCCAGTCTGGAGCTGCTCTGGGCTTTGGTAATCCTGATCATTCTCGAGGATCTCCCAGCCCTCCTGTTCAATCATCTCTTGACTGAATTCATAAAGATCGCGATGGTCAGTTTTGATAATCAGCTCTCCATCTGCAGATAAAAGCTTTTGATAGGTTTGAAGATGCCCAGGAGCTGTCAGGCGGCGGTCAGAGTGCCGTTCTTTAGGCCAAGGGTCTCCAAACAGCGTAATCATCTCGGCTAACTCAGGGAGCTTGTAGTCCATCAGAAACTCTACATCACTCTGCAGATAGGCAATGTTTTCGAGCTTTACCGCTTCTGCCTTCTGATAGGCCTGATAAATACGATCTGTCTTCACTTCAATGCCCAAATAAAAGCGATCAGGGTCGGCAAGAGCACGATTAAAGAGGTAGTCTCCTGTGCCTATACCCATTTCCAAGACCAGAGGACGGCCTTTTCGAAGCCCATCGATCCATTCTCGAAACTCTCCAGGATGCCTCCTGGAGCTAAAGAGTCGCCATGGCTGTTGATGAACAACGGCTTTGAAGTAGGTTTTTCTTCTCATTAGCCGAGCACTTCATCATCCTCATCAAAATCATCTGCAGGAACCACTGGTTCAGCTTCCTTTTGCACGGGTTCTGGCTTGCTTTCGACCATTTCAACAGGGGATTCACCCTTGTTATCTTCTTCATCTTGAAGGGCAGCTTCTTTTTGCTTCTCAAAGGTGTAGAGCATAGCAAAGAAACCGATCATAAATCCAAGAGCTCCAGAGAGTAAAACAGCAATAGTCGCTGACATGCTCACCGAGTAGAAGAAGATGTAATACTGCTGAACGTACAAAATATTTGCGAAAGCAAAGATCAGGAGGGTAAAGAGCGTGACAACGCCAGCCCAGAGAAAGATTTGTTTACGCATAAGGATAACGTTTATCTAATGGAAAGAAATGAGTCGTCATTCTGAGTCAGCCGAAAGAATCTTTTCTCGACGACTCGTATCTCCTTCAATCTACACCTCTGGAAGAATTTTCTCGAGAGTTTTTTGAATACCAAGCTGATGCTTCATCATGGCAAAGGCTTCAGATCCCGTCTTGTACTGCTCTGCAATAGCCTTCCGTTGTTCTTCTGGGTAAGGCTCGACGAGCTTCTGGATATGCGCTTCTACATCTGCATCGCTGGTTTCTATCTTTTCCATATCTCGAATTTCTTTCAGCCCAAACTGAAGCTTAATACGACTCTGAGCTTGCTCATCGTAGCTATCTAAAAGGCCTTGTTCATCCTTTCCAAGGGTTTCCAAATACTTTTCGTAAGACAGACCCTGTTGAAGGATCTGACGCTTGAGATCTTTGAGAATCGACTGCTTCTCGCTATCGATCATGCTCACGGGGATATCCATCTTCACCACCTTTACCAGCTCGGTGAAGTACTGTTCTTCAACCTGTTTCTTCACTTCTTGATCGTGTTCTTTTTGAATCTGTTCCTTGAGGGATTTCTTCCATTCATCAACACTTTGCTTGGTTCCAGATGCCTTTTCGATGGTTTCTTCATTGAGTTCAGGAAGCTTCACCTCTTCAACCTTATGCAGCTTGATCTTAAAGGTCACTTTTGCTCCTTTGAGGGCTTCAGAGTGATAATCTTTCGGGAAGTTAATATCAAAGCTCTTTTCTTCACCCTTCTTCATTCCTACTATTTCTTCTTCAAAACCAGGAATCAGCATATTGCTTCCCAGAACGATCGGGTAATTGGTAGAGCTCGCTCCTTCAATATCCTTTCCATCTTTATCTGTTCCGTGAAAATCGATTTCTGCTCGGTCTTCCATCTTTGCAGCTCGGTCAACTTCTTCAAATTCAGCCATACGCTTCTGAAAGGTCTCAACCACTTCATTCACTTCTTTATCAGTCGCTTCTGTTTTTTTTACCTTCACTTTAATCTTCGAGTAATTCCCAACAGAAACCTTTGGATACACATCGAATTCCACCACAATCTCCAGAGGTTCCACAGATTTGATATCAATTGTCGGCTGACCAATAACCTCGAGCTTCTCTTCAGCAACAATCCCATTCGCCACCACAGGGATAGCATTTTGAAGTGATTGAGCCTTGAGGAATTCTTCTCCAACACGTTCACGAACAACGTCTTTAGGCACTTTTCCTTCTCGGAATCCCTTTACCTTCATCTGCTTCGAAAATTCATCAAGAGCCTTATTTTCAGCATCTTTCAGGGCTTCTTCAGAAATAGCAGTAATCGTCAGTTGTTTCCGAGAATTCGGGAGATCCTTTATAGAGTATTTGTGAGACATGTGAGGGGGGATTTAAGGGGTACAGGCACTCAAAACAGCGCCATATAGCTTTGACTTTATACCAACAAAAAGCTATAATAACAAGATAAGAAGCTATTCAGCTAGCGATTATCTGGGAAAGTAAACGGAGGTCGTCTTCGTTTTCATATCACCCTTTTGCAAAGCGCTTATGCACTATCGCATCTCATTTCCAGCCAGCTTTACTCACGTAGCACCGCTTCGTGATCTCGCGTATCACGCCGCGAAGCTTCAGGGCTTCGACGAACAGCGTGCCGAACGCATGCGATCGATTGTTGATGAACTCTGCAATAACGCTATAGAGCACGGATCACAGCCCACCAGTGAGGTGGTTCTGGAGATTCACGCAGATGAAAGTCACTTCAAGATCACGACCTTCGACTTAGGAGCTGGTAACAGAATGAATGCCGCACAGATTCAAGAAAAAATTGATGCAGGAACCCCTTTCGAAAACGGAAGAGGACGTGGAGTATCGATGATCATTAAAGGCTTTAGCGATGAATTCAGCTTTGCAGACCGCAAAGACGGAGGCATCAAGGCCTGTGCTACAATCAACAAATAAACCCTTAATCTAACGACATGGCAGACGTAACCCTCACCTTTACCGATATTCAAGACGAAGCCAAAGGCTCGATCAAGCTCGTGAAGTTTACGGGGCAACTCGACGAAACTAATATTGAAGAAGAAGCCAAAAAGTTCTACGACGTGCTCGAAGCCGGGACCGTGAAGAACGTGATCTTCGACTTTTCTGAACTCAGCTACCTCAACTCCAAATCCATCGGCTATATCGCTGACTGGCAGGGGAAGGTAACTCAAGCTGGAGGAAAGCTCGTCATTTACGGTGCTGCTGAAAACATCTTCGACATCCTTGATGTCGTAGGCCTCACCCAACTGATCGAGATGAAAGAGAGTTTGGAGGAGGCAAAAGGGGCACTCTAAGAGAATCTTCGAGTAATCTTAACAGCTACATCACATGGGAATTCCATTAGGAGCATATCCTTCCGAAGACTTTAGGGGGAGAGCAGCTTCACGAGAGTCTGATTCAGATCCGCAAGACCTCAGCAAGAAGCTGAGTTCTTTTCGAGAGCGCCTAATCGTTGCAAGCAACCCTGAGCAAGCAACAGAAGCGGTAAACAGCGTGAGTTCAGGAGTTATCAATACCTCGTTGGGCATGTACGATCCTGATTTCGTTAAGGCTCACAAGGGG
>CAYGRJ010000133.1:0-4060 GCA_964352285.1 uncultured Candidatus Peribacteria bacterium | reverse complement strand
GCCAAGAACACATCATCATCCCAAACCAACACTTCAGGATCACCAAGTGGATAATCTTGAATCCTCCGAACCTGACCGCCACGAACCACAGCAGTCCCCAGTTCTTGAATGCCAACATTTTGCTCACCTCCAAGCTCTTGGATGGTTTCACGAAGACCCTGTCCTTGATCCTGAACCTGAGCCAAGAGTCGTGGCTTATCGATCAAAGACAATTCAAGAACTTCATCTTCAGCCTGAAGATCCGCTAATCGTTCTGATTGCTGCTCGTAACGCAACAGTGATTGGCCACTTGCAGCCAAGGCATGCTGCTGATCCAATTCTCCTAAACTCGCCATTAAATCGTCAGGCTCAAGCTCTAGCAATCCTTGGAAAGATAAGCGGTAGTCATCAAGAGATCCCTGGAATTGATCATAGGCACTCTCCAAAGAGCGTTCTCGAACAGCGAAACGATCCGAAACCTGCTCTTTCAATCCATCAAGCTGCTGAAGCTGTGCTTGAGGAAGTCCTGGGAACTGATTATCTAATTCCTGTTGGAATCCTGCTTCAGCCTCAAGTGTTTCTTGAAATTCTAAAGACTCATCGATTTTGAACTGGTTCAGGGTTCCTTGCAGTTGATCTTCTAGGTCGAGGGCAGAAGAACCTGTGTCTTGTAACTCTTTAACCCAGCCATTGAGCTGATTGAGAAAGGCATTAATCGGTTCATGATAAACCTGATCAATAGTCGCTTGGCCATCAGGAAACACATTCAGGTCAACAGCAGCTTCCAGCTGAGATTCAACCGTAATTTGATCAAAAGGAACATTCTTACTCAGCAGATCTCCCGGGAAAGGTTGAATATCGAGCAGTAGATCTATCGGCAAGATCAAATTCAAAGACCTATTGGTCAGGTTTTCAATCTGGGTCTTCAACTGCTGCTCTGGAATCGGGATCAGCGCTTTATTGACCAAGCACCAAATATCCAGAATAGTACTGATAATTTCCATCAGGGGTAAGAGCTGCTCAAGCACTTGAGGTACTTCTGGAGCAGGAGGAAGGTTAGGGAGATTTACTTCTGGAATACTCGGTAACTTTGGAAGCGGAGGTAAAATTGGAGGTTCAGGTATCACCAAAGGAACTTCTGGAAGATTCACCTGGAAACCGAGTGAGAGTTCGCCCAATGCCGAAAGCTGCACATCTGGGAACCTCGGAAACTTGATCTCGGGCAATGATGGAACCTTGAGATCAACAGTCTTCACATCGAACACCGGCACCGTCACTTCCATACCCAAATCAACCTTACTAAAATCAAGCGTAATATCAGGGAATGTTGGAAAATCAATGATGGGAAGGTTTGGAACGGCTCCAAAGAGCACCTTCAGAAGTAAATCCTTAAGGGTGAGACGATCACTACTACAGAGTCCGCACTTCTTATTGTAGCCCTTCAAGATATCCAAGAGCATACGGATCAAAGCCACAAATTCTCGGAAGCTATTGATGGCATCAATCCAAAGATCAAGTTTCTGCTCGAATTCTGACCACCACTTCAACACCACAGAAGTCACTTCATCGAGAATTCGAATCACTTCTTGGATATAAAAATCAACGACGTTCAAGTATTTCGCTAAAGCACGCGGGAATTTCTTCCAACGATCCAGAACTTCTATGTTCTTTCGAATACTATCGATAAATTCCTGTACTCCAACAGTCAAATCAACACCCAGGTTCAAGGCCAAACAAGAACGAAGTGCTTCAGCAGACTCTCGCTCGAGACCCTGAGTAGCCTGCACCTTATTAAATTCAGTTATTTGCTCAGTCCAGAAATCAGAAGTCTTTCGAAGAACATCTCCAAAGAGCTGAAAACTCTCTAAAATATTATCTGGTTGCCTGTTCGCCAATATTTTTCCTTCAAGAGTTTCGAGCTGCTCCTGTAGTTCATCAACCTTCTCTTGTTTCTGACGGGCTTGCTCGAAGTACTGCTGACGCTTATCTCCTACCAGCTGCTCAAAGCCCTTTTCTGAAATCAACTTCTCGAGCTCAGCATTCGCTGCGTCAATATCAACACGCTGTGCATCAAGAGCCTTACTCAAACGATCAAGTTCCTTTTGAGTCTTGGCATTCACTTCTGGATCATTTCCACGGATACGCTTTTCCAGATCTTTAGCCAACTCTTGACGGACCACCGTAATATTACAAGGCAGGTTAAAGGACTTCATAAAAGCCACCACCTCTAGCATCAAGTTATACATAAACTCATAGAGCACTTGCTCAAGACGTCGTAGCAATCCTGGCTCTATCCAAGGAATCTGCAAATTCAAAGTTTGAGCCTTCAAACGAATAATCGGCAAAGCGTTGACCAGGTCATAAATACCCTGAAGGTTAAAGAAGGTGTCACCAGTAACCCGTTCACCGATCTTATCCCAGTATTCTGCATCACCGAATCCATCTTGTACCTGAGGCACACGAACCGTTATATCTGGTAAATCAGTAAGGGAATTAACAATTTCTTCAAACTGCTTATCCCACCAGTCAACAAATATCTTTGGCACTGGTGATAAATTGACTTTCGCATCAAGCACCGGTTTCTGATCCACAACTCCTCCACCCAAACTCACCCCCAAAATTGACTCAGCATCTTGTACTTGCTGACCACCAACCTTAGCCTTCACAACTCCAGTGCTTCCTTGATTTATGGCTCCTTCTATCTCATCTCCAACGGCATTTACTTGTCCAACGGCAGACTGCACTTGAGAAACAATCGATCTCAACCCCTGCTTGGTAGCATCACATATTCCTTCGCCTCCAAATTTATCAGCCGGAACGGCAAAGGCAGCACACTGCCCCAACAACCAAGGCCCTACACATACCGCCATACCAACCCCCATGGTAAGCGTTGGAGAGAGATACAAACGGAATTGAGTTGCTTGGTAAGGAACTAAAGCCGGCCAAACAAAGAACGGAGCAGCTGAAACTCCAAAAATCGGAATTCCAGGATCAAATCCAGCAGGACTTCCAAAGACATTAATAGGTCCAGGTGCTAAAAAAGCAAAATTAATAGGCAGTGGTAAGCAACCTCGAGATCAGCGCAAAGCCTTAATCACCGAATTGACCTGAGAGCCCACTCCAGACAGCAACTGCTGCGTACTCTGAAGATTTTGACCTAAATCAAAACTCTGAGCTTGAGCACTCGGGAAGAAGGTTGAACTCAGCCAATCTGAAACCCGACGAGGCACAGACTGGCTCAACTGGTCTGGTTGAGAACGAAGAATCGATTCTGGAAACAAAAAGGAATTCTCTTGAAAGGCATCTGGGTAACCATCTCCATTTTCATCCTGGTGAACATCGTCGAAGAGCTCATCAATATGCTCACTCATCTTATCCTGCTGCTGCAACAGCAAATCTTTGAGCTCATTCTGACTTTTTCCTTCGATACCAATCCCCTTCATGAGCTCAGAAAGCTTCGAAGCTTGAGTTGCAGGACCAGCAGAAAGATCTGGAGCATCACCCAAAGTCTTCTGTACGTACTCTCGAGTATCAGTAGATTCCAAAAGAGTAATCTTTCCACTGCTGTTCCCATCAACATTCACGCCAACATCCAACTGCCCATCCCCATTGCTCTCCAACAGCTGAAGAGAGAAATCAGGGGAAAGAGTTGATTGCATTCGGAAGCGAATCGTGATCCGCTGACCAGCTCTCCATGAACCTTCTAAACTCCACAAACTCTGCGTCGCATTCACCAGCTGAAGATCATCAGAACAAATCTCGCAACTTGGCCTTCCTTCCAGGGCGAAAGCCTGCCCAGGGTCAAATCGAAGCACTCCCTGGTCTTCAGATGAACGAGGGGTGAAATTCACCTGGACATCAAAAGCTTCCTGAAAAGCAAGCTGAGAACCCTCTTGCCGAGTCAAAAACTCAACGTCAACACTGCTTCCCTCTCGTGGATCTTTATCGAGACGCAGCAAGTAATTCGTCTCTGCTTGGGCCTCTTCTACTGGACGAAAGCTAACACCCTCGGCTTCATCTATCAAGGCTTGCAATCGATCCACTTCTTCATCATCTCGCTCTTCAGAATCCAATAAAACAC
>CAYGRJ010000132.1:0-4074 GCA_964352285.1 uncultured Candidatus Peribacteria bacterium | reverse complement strand
TTCCTGCTTTGTAGAGTTCTTGAGCAGCTGCCACTTCATCATCCATAGAGAAGGCTACTGCGATCTGTCCGTCGAGAAGAGACTTCTCGATTTCGAGTCCGTGTTGCTTTCCAGCAAGCATGATGAGGGTTTTCTTTGCAACCTTAGTCTTTACTCCGCTTTCACGAAGGGTCTGACGTAGGTTTTGACTCTGTTCAACAGTTAAACCGTGAAGATCAACAAACACCACTCCTTTCGCTGATTCCATATCTGCGACGAGTTGAGCGAGGGTTTCTTCTTTCTGTTGTCGTGTAGTTGCCATAGTTAGGGTAATGACAATAAAAAAATCCATTTCTTGTCAGAATGGACATCTTACTGTCATATAGTCGACCTATTCTCCGTCCCAGAATGGAATGGAGCTATATAACGTTGATGTTTAATGTCTCAGCAGGAATTATGATGTCGAGTAGACAAAACCTGCGGTCTCTGACCCAGACATTATACATTTTTTGGTTTTTGGGTCAAGAAAGCTGGTCTTCTTTCTCTGTAAAGAGATCTAGTTTTTAATACCCTTTCCAACCTTCAGACACCACTGACAAAGCACTCCCATAATAAGAGCAAAAACTGCTAGAAAGATCAGGCTCGTTGTGGGATTGAAATCAGCCACACCTATCATCCCATAGCGCATGACGTCTATCATATGGCTGATAGGGTTGTACCAAGAAATGCTCTGCCACCATGGTGGGAGGTTTGAAACCGAAAAGAAAACTCCTCCTAAAAACACAAGCGGTGTGATGACGAAGTTTTGCAGCAGTGCTATTTGATCGAATTCTTTGGCTAAGAGGCCCGTCATCACCCCCATACAGCCAAAAATAAAGCTGACTAGGAATGCACCACTGATCATCACCAAAGGAGACGAAAAGGGAATGTCGAGAAAGAAAAGAACCGGAACGATGGTAGCAGCACCCACGAGGAGACCTCGAAAGAGAGCAGATCCCACGAAGCCGAAGAGAAGCTCGATGCCTGACAAGGGATACATCAAGAGGTCGATGATGTTGTTTTGGTATTTGGAAATGATCAATGAAGAAGATCCGTTTTGGAAAGCATTGGTAATCACGCCCATCATCACGAGACCAGGTGCTATGAAGACCAAGTATGGGACACCTTGGACGAGTCGGTCACCGAAGATCGGTGCAAAGACGACAAAGTACAGCAGTGAGCTGATGATCGGCGAAACTATTGTTTGTCGCCAGACCTTCAGGAATCGTCTGTTTTCTTTTCTGAGTAGTGTTGTGGCACCGTACCAGTTAGCCATGAGTAATGATGTTATGAAAGACGGTATCCAGGCTTTCGGCATGGATTTCTATATCAGAAAGAACGAGACCCTGAGCATCAGCCCAAGAAAAAAAGCGAGTTATCTGATCTTCTGGGACGATCGATTCTAATCCATGAGATCCAGTTGTAATCTCAAAAGGGAGTTCAGCTGGAAGCTTTCCTGACTTCAGGGTGAAGCTGATCTTTTTTTGAGCAGACCCAAATCTCTTCTTGAGCTCTGAAACGGTATCGATAGCGAGCACGTTTCCTTTATCCAGGATGGCGAGGCGGTCGCACATAGCTTCGGCTTCTTCGAGGTAATGGGTGGTGAGGATAATCGTCTTTCCTCTTTTGTGCAGCTCTTTGACATATTCCCAGAGTCCCCAACGCAGTTCTATATCAACCCCTGCGGTTGGTTCATCGAGAACGACGAGATCAGGGTCGTGAACAAGAGCTTTCGCGACCATCAGTCGCCGCTTCATTCCCCCAGAAAGAGCACCAGTGGAAACGTTTCTTTTATCTTCGAGAGACAATGCCTTGAGCAGCTCATCAATTTTGTCCTGTGCATCTGAAATTCCGTAGTAACCTGCTTGGTACTGAAGGGTTTTCTCGACCGTAAAAAAACGATCATAGACGAGCTCTTGAGGAACGACTCCTACCTTTTTTTTGACAGCCAGGTGGTCTTCATCGATAGAAGTATTGAGGACCGAGACTTCTCCAGCAGTTTTATTAACTACTCCTGCCATGATGTTGATAGTGGTAGTCTTTCCGGCTCCATTAGGCCCTAGGAGCCCGAATATTTCTCCTTTTTTGACCTCAAAAGAAACTCCATTGAGAGCTTGGTGACCGCTAGAGTAGGTCTTGTGTAGGTTCTTGATCTCGAGGGCTTTCATAGTCGGAGTTAATTGGGCCACCATTGTACTCCCTCACTTCTTCTTAATCTAGGATGAGATCTTGAGATTAGAACCCTTCTTACGAAGATCCATGATCCCAAAGAAGGACTTGTGCAGCGATAGCCCGTGTTTTTGCCGACCAATCGACAATCACATCATTTCCAAAATATCTTTGTTGCAGCTCTCGGAGTTCTCTTTCGCATTGTTCAGCACGTCCTTCATCCGGTTTTTTTCTTCCAGAGTGCATTCGAGTTGAGGCACGATATGGCTTATCTTGTGCAGGAACCCATTTTTTCTTTTGGGGAACTGCTGTTTGCCTGTACATACTTTTAAACTCTGGAGTGTCTTGAATACTATCATCAGCATCGAGCTCACGAAGTTCATCTTCACTCAAGACCACTCGTGGGAAGCCGTAAGACTCCATATTTTTCTCACATGAAGTATCATGCGAAGCTACTTGGATCTTAGAGAAGAGTGGAAAGGTTTCAAGAGACATAGTGCGGAATAGTGAATAGACCGCATTTTAAACTATATTTACTATTTGTCAATTATTTTGCCAGCTTTTTGATCACTCCTTGGACTGATGCTTTTCGATGAGCAATCGTATTGCTAGTGTGCTCATAGATCATCCCTAGTAAGGAGTTTTTTCCGGTTTCAATGGGGCATAATTCACCACAGAGAACCCTGAAGAGTCCTTCAGGAAGTTCACATTGCTCTTGGAGAGCTTTTAGCTTGTGTGAAACCTCTTCTCTGCATTGTGCAATCTTCAGGTTTGAGATTGGAAAAAGCTCAGATATTGCTGAAGAATAACAATATGCCATGCTTTTTAAGGCCTGATGAGCTTTTTTAATAGTAGCCTGTAATTCTTGTTGATAAGGAGCGTTGTCTTCAGTTGGTGACCAGAGATCTTGAAGTTCAGAACAGGTCATCATGGCAAAGGATTCAACTTTTGGTATCACTTCTTGCTGGATGAACCACTGTACAAACATGGAAAGCTGCAGAGGTGAACTCAAATCAAAACTCTCCAGTTGTCGAGACTTCCAAGCCTCTAAATAACTAAGCTGATCCTCTCCAAGGGTTTCAAAAGCATCTTTTTCCCAGAGATCTCGATAATAAAAGCCCATTTTTCCCTCTTCTAATTCAGGTATACGAATTTTTCCAGATTGAACCAGCTGTTTGAAAGCTTCATCCTTCCTCATGATTCGAAGAATTTCTTCTAATTGCTTCTGACTCTCACCATCTGAACCAATCCAAGTATTTTCTTGAATACTAATAAGGACATCAGCAAGACAAATCTTCCCTGAAATCATCAAGGGCTCGAGCTGGGTATCAGGATTGTTCATCGTGAATGACATTATTGGCTAGCTTTATAGCTTATATCGGACTAATTGTCAACATCCACAACCTCCACTACCTTCATAGAAGCTTCATACTCCTTCAATTTATGAAGGAGTATTTCCAATACAAGCTTGATAGATTACAGTTATCGATTAAAATACCTTTTGGTAACATGCTCTTATGATCACCCCATGGAATAGGGAGAGACTTATGAACACAATGCCGTATGAAACGGTCCTATTAGCCCTGACTGCACAGTGCTACGCCCGCTATCTGGAGTCTCAACTCCAGAGAAGCGAGAACAACTCTCAGGTGACCAAAAGGCTCAGGCCTAGAAGGTTTACCCCGAGAAAATGCCTGAAGAGCAGACTTGGTAAACGTAGCTGTTTTAATCACCGTTGCCCCACCATGAACGTAAACACGTTCGTTAAGCGTCAACGGTAAGCGGAGGAGGGCGAAGCCCTCCCCCGTAACCTTATATTACATTTAGAAAAGAGTTCTTAGTCCTTTTTAAGGACGGCTAGAAAGGCTTCGAGGATATGGGGACTCG
>CAYGRJ010000131.1:0-4088 GCA_964352285.1 uncultured Candidatus Peribacteria bacterium | reverse complement strand
GACTTATTCAGTCCATACATGCGGTCCCAAGCAAAGGTCAACACCACCAAAAAAGCTGCCTGAAGGCTAAACCACATAAAGTTTGACCAAGGGAGCAGAACAGGACCTTTCAAGTCAAATAGCTGAACAACTTCTGGATATCCACGAAGCCAGTACATCAAGACAAAGGCTCCAAAGACCGACAAAAAATCTCCAGGAATTCTCAGCAGCCGCAATATAATCTCTGGACGGTTCACAATGTGGTGTTAATCATCACCTATTTTAGAGGGTTTTTAGTCTAAAATCTACCAGCCCGTCATTCTGCCTGCCGGCCGTAACTCTTATGTGAAGGAGGGAGTGTTTTCAAAGAAAACCGAAAGAATCTCTTTCCCACGGGCTCATTCTTTACATTTCATACAAAGCCGTAAACCCAGATTCTTTCAGCAAGTTCTCTTCGAGCTTGAGCCTCAGTCATCGACCGTGAGCTCAGACCGCCGAACGAAGCCGAAAGCAGAATGACGGCTAGAGACTATAGTAGCCTCGACGACGAGCTCCAATTGCTCTACAATGACTGCTAAGAGACACTCATGCCAATACTCCCAACTCCCCTCTCCTAACTCCAAAAACCTTGAAAGCCATCATCCCCATTGCTGGACTCGGTACTCGACTCTTCCCCTTCTCCAAGGTCATCCCCAAAGCCATGCTCCCCGTTCATGATCGCCCTGCCATCCAATGGATTGTAGAAGAACTGACCGATGCCGGAGTCACCGAGATCATCTTTGTGACTAGCCAAGGGCAAGAAATGGTAGAGCATTATTTCACCAAGGAATGCTGGTACGACCAAGCTCTCAAAGATCGAGAAAAACACGATCATGCTGAATACCTCAACAAACTCAGAAAACTAGCAAAATTCCACTTCGTTACTCAAGAAGATCAGCTCGGAGATGGTCACGCTATACTCCAAGCACAACACCTCATCAACGACGACGAACCCGTTATGGTGGTCTTTGGAGACTGCCTTTACCAGGGCGACAAGGTGACAGAAAAACTCAAAGATCACTACGAACAGCATGGGAAATCAATCCTAGCTCTTCAAGAAATCAACCCTGAAAACACACATCTCTACGGTATTGTTGCTCATAAAGAAGGCAGTGACTTTGTGGTCGATCAACTCGTTGAAAAACCAAAATCAGATGAAGCCCCATCAAACAAAGCCGCTATCGGACGCTACCTCTTGAGCCCAAACACCTGGAAACACCTTGCCAAGCAATCTTCTGAGAGTGGAGAAATCCGGCTCATCGACGCGCTCCAAAGCCTCCAACAAGAAGAAGATATCCACGCCATGGTAATGGATGGGAAGTGGCTAGACACAGGAACACTCGAAGGACTACAAAACGCTGGCGAACAGCTCAAACAACAGCAAAAGAACAAGAATTCTTGACCAACTGCTCCAAAAGCTTATCGTGACACCTTATAAAACTCATTATGGCTCCAGAGTCAGGGTTTCTTGAAAACTCATCACTTCCAGATGAAGGCTTAGCTCTTCGAGAAGGCTTACTCGAGAATTCTCTGCTCGAGACTCACCGAGCCGCTGTTCAACAAGCCCTCTATCTCCCAGAAAAAATCAAAAGCCCAGAAATTGATGCTGAAACATTTCAACAACGGCTAGAAGAACTCTTAGAAGGAACACACAACCCTTCATTAAAAGCGGGATTAACCATCCTCAGAGGAATACTAATCGCTCATCCTGATCAACTCTTCGAAAACGAAATCGATAAACATGATGGTGCTCAAACCATCTTTGCTATTCTTCATAGTTGGGTAGAGGGAAATATGGAAGAAATCTTCCCAAAAATCCAAAGTGAATGTCCAGAAATACGACCAAACATGGATAACTTCACCATGAAGCACCTCATAAATGCTTCACCAGAAGTCCTCATGATCCTTTATCTCAGCCAGCTCACTCATATCGCCTACCACATCATCAGGTACAACTATCAACCGGTAGAAGAGGAACTTATCCTTCAAGGGCAAAAAATGAGCACTTTAGCCATGAGTCTTCACAGCTCTCTTTTTGCTATCTCACCTGACGGTATGAATTTTTTGGCAAAGTACTACCGCTTAGGCGTACGAGATAGCAGTACTCCGAACCAAAACCTTTCTATTCACTCAGGGAAACTCAAATACTTCTCTATCAAACGTGGAGATAGATTTACTCTTCCTAAAGGATATAGAATCGGAAACTATGCCAATTTTTCCGGCATCATTATCTTGGCAACTAAACAAGGAAACATCACTCCAGAAGAAAGCACTTTCATGCAAGACAACATGACACACGCCTCAACAGTGCTCTGTAAAAAAGAACTCAAAGAAATGATCGAACTCCATAATCATCAACAGATTCAACAACAAGACTAGTCTACAGATTTCGACGTCAGACGCTTCTTCACAAGCGATCTCAAATACACCTGAAATCGTTGAACAAGGCTTAAAGGCTGCTTCTTTTCAGGAGCATCATCGAATCCAAAACGGACACGAATCTGTTCATACTGTTCAGCAAAAATCTCAGACAGCTGATCATCATACCGATCAAAGAAAGCACGAACTACTGATAACTTTCTCTCACAAGAATACCAAATAACCGCCATCATGACGGAATAAGCATTCTTTCGCTGCTCAGAGCTCCGTGTTTCTCGTAACCAGTTCAACAAGAGCTCATGATTCTCATGAGAACTCAATCTTTCCTTATAGAGTCCTACATAAATATGACGAGCAGCAAGCTCCTCAGATGAATTCCACAACTGCGAATTATAAATCTCTTTCGGCGACATATTCCCCTTTAAATTGTCGCCATTTTAAAGGGATTTGCAGCTTCTAGCAAGGGTTTTAGCCCCTTCTCTCGACCTTTTGAAGATTATGCCGCTGCTCCAATCCACCATCCGCAGAAGCCTTCACAAATTTACCAGCATCAATATTTTCTGACACATTCAGTTCCGAGCCAATCATTGAGTTCGAACCAATCTTCACTCCAGGCATAAAGGAAGTATTCACCCCTACTCGAATATCATCACCAGTGACCAATCCCAACTTATTACGTGCAGCAGAAACACGTTCTTCCTTCACCAGCACCGAAATATCACCTTCATCTAATCGCAAGTTTCCGGTAACAGTACCTGAACCAAAAGACACATTCGAGCCAATCACGCTGTCCCCTACATAATTCTTGTGCGTCCACACTTCATCCTGAAGCAACGATCGAGCAATCTCGGTATAAGAACCTGCTACACATCGCTCACCTAGCGAACTCTGGCGAACAAGCGCAAAATTCCCGACAATCCCATTGGCTCCAATATAAGCCGGCCCATTGATTACTGCATGATCAAAAACACGCACACCAGCTTCAATCACCACCTCGCCATTAATCACGGCCGTCTCAGCAATCTGAGCTGCATCAGAAATTGAACACTTCAACTTCCCCAAGAAGTAATCATTCAAATCAAGTAAATGCCATGGGTACTTAACCGGTTGCCAGTAGCCATCATAAGGAACAACTGAATACTTTTTTTGTTCAGAAAAGAGCTGCTGAAGAGCAACTTCATACACATCATCACTCGAAGAACTCGCCGCATCCAAAGCGGCATACAAAGCCTTCACATCTTTATGAACATGAATCACCAAATTCACCAAGTCAGAAGGTTCGTTTCCAGCCCCAGGCTTCTCAACAATCGAGTGGATCAATCCTTTATCATCAATTTCTAAATATCCTCCAGGAAAGTACTCCCTCACCTGATAACCAACAAGAGCTCCATCTAACCCTTCGCTCTTCTCCAACCAACCAGCCACGAGTGACCAGCAACCAGGATCAACCACATCATTAGAACTCACCACCAAAATACTATCTTGATCAATCACTTCAGCTTTCGCAGCATCCATCGCTGCCTTCATGCCTCCATTCAAATCTACCTGTTCAACAAGCTTCAAATCAGATCCTTCAACTTGTAAAGCCTTCAGTCGATCAAGGTTTCCTGCATTTCCAACAATCACAACATCTCCAAAACCAGCCTTCGCCAAAGCCTCCAACTGCCACTGAATCAAAAACTTTCCACAAA
>CAYGRJ010000130.1:0-4104 GCA_964352285.1 uncultured Candidatus Peribacteria bacterium | reverse complement strand
AGGGGATCGTATCCTTTGCCTTGTGTCGATGGGAACTTCAGCGGCAGCAGTGGACCGCTCTGCAAGAATTTATCCTTACCCTGAAAGAAAAGGGCTATACGGTAAAAGGACTTGCTTTCCAACAAAAGGGTGACGACGACCGCGAGCTCTATAAGCAATGGTTCCCCGAGCTGGATATCGTGACCGGTAAAGAAGAAGTCATTCGTACTCTTTCTCACAGTGACTTGCTGGTCGGGATGAGATTGCACTCTTTGATCCTTGGTCGAGAGATTGGTGTTCCGCTTATTGGGCTGCCGTATCAAGAAAAAGTAAAGGCCTTTATGAAGGATGAAGGTATGGAGAACCAGCTCATAGAGCTCAAGAATATCAGCCATCAGAGCCTTACGAAGATGATGGAGAAAGTGATTGATGCTGCCTGAGATTCCGTTATGCTGAGGAGGTCCCTCTGGGTCTCTCTTTGCACTTGATTCATGGCGTTTTTTAAACGTTCATTTCGGAAGCCGAAACGGCGAACCTATAGCCGCGCACCGCGTTGGCAAATGAGAAATAACCGGAGCATGAAGACAAAACTTTCTCAGTTTTTTCATGCGAAGGCTTTTTTATTTGTGATTGCCTTCGTAGGTATCAGCATGGGGTTCTATGCGGTATTTTCTACCTCGGTCTTTCTGGTTCGTGAAGTGCATGTGTTTAGCTCGTATCAAGACATCAATACCGATCGCGTGCAAGTGACGGTATCTAAAGCTGCTCTCGATCAGCATCTTCTTTTTATCGACACCCTCGCCATTGAATCCGAAGTCTACGAAAACTATCCCGGAATATCCGAGGTCAATTGCCACAAAAAACTCCTGAAGAGAGCTCTTGAATGTGAAGCCGTGGGTTACGAGCTCATTGCTGTTATTAAGCATCAGGCCAAGAAGTATTATATCAATGAAAATGGTGTGGTTCTGGAGTATGACCAGCGAAAGTTGGGACTCCCTTTATTTGAGCTGGTCCTGAATCCGGTCTTTGCAGGACTTTCGGAAGAAGAGGTCATTGCCCTCCAAGAGCAAGCAGAGAACGAGTCTGAAGCAGCAAGTGCCTTTACAGCCAGCATTCTAAGCCCTGGTGTTGCAGAACCCGTTGCTCTGCTCGATACAGAGCCACTGAAGCCCTTTTCTGTAGACCTTCCCGAAGGCCCTCAAAATGACGATCTCCCTGTGGATACACCAGAGAATGAAGGCGTTACTGATGCTGAAAATTCAGACTCAGACAGCCCTGAAGATGCTGAAGAAACTCCACAGATTTCCGCGAAGGATCTGGAGAAATTTGACAGTGGCTTTGAAGTGAAGACTCTGCGCTTTCTCTCACCCCTTGAAGGGCCACCTCCAGAACCGATTATTAAGAACCGAGGTCGCGAGGTGTTTGTGATCGCCGAAGGCAAGCAGATACTGGATCCCGAGGAACTGGATGGGATTTTGAATGCGATACGCCGACTCGAGGACATCATGGAAAGAAAGGTGATCTCTGCTCAGTATGTGCAGGTTGCAGGCGAGCTCACCCTTACGAGTAAGCCCAGGGCTCTTGAAGATCGTAAAAATGCTGAAGAAGATGTGCCAGGAGAGCAATCAGCAACTCAAGAAAACACTCCGACTGAAAACCCTGATCACGAGCTGATTATCTTGTTGGATTTACGAAGAAATGTAGAACAACAGCTCCAAAAGCTAGCCAAAGCTAAAGAAGTGATTAACTTTCAAGAGATTTCAAGGATCGACCTGAGTATTGATGGAGAAAAAGTGTTTTACAGATAGTCTTTGAAAGCTCTTCCCCAAGAATGTAAATGATCTTAAACTTTTGACTCAAGGTACTTTTTCTGTTATAATACCAGGAAAATAAATATAAATACCATGTCAAAAACCAATCACGAAAGGGGTGATTTCAAAGCTATTGCCATTATTTTATGCCTTATTATAGGTGTATCAATGCTGGTTCAGGCTCCGTTTGAAAATTATATAACAGCACAAATTGTTGAAAGTGATGGGAACTCAGCTTCCCCAGAAGAACTCATAGAAGTGGTCGAAGACGAAAATGCTCTCCTTCCAGATGAACTGGTTGTTGAGACTGATAGCAGCATTCAAGAAGATTATGAACTCCTTGAAGCCCTTGAAGAAGATATTCCTGAAGATGATATCACAGAAGAAGCCGGTGAAGATGCCGAAGCACAGGAAAATGCAGTAGCGGAAGTTGATAGAGAAGATGAAGATGCAGGTAATGTTGATGGTGATGGTGATGGTGATGGTGACAATGAAGAATCCATTCAGGAGGAAGCAGAAGGGGATGAAGAATTACCTGAAGAAGGAGTTGATGAAGTTGATGAAGTTGATGGAGTTGATGAAGTTGAAGGTGTTCAAGAAGGCGAAGAAAGTTCTATTCATCAAGATCTAGAAGCTTATGGAGATGAGCAAACTCCAGTCATACAGCTCCCTGAAACGAATACCGACCAGAGCAAGAATGACGGACAGGATCTTCGAGCATCATCAGATTCTTCTGAAGATGATGAAGATGGCCTTTCTGAATGGCTACAGCATTTTCCAGAAATCACAGATGAAATCATCGATGATTTTATGGACCAAGAGATTGATGCTGTTTCGGTTATTGAGACCCCAGATACTCTTATTCAAGCTGAAATATCACAAAAAGAGCTCAAACAGCAAACTCGAATTCTCGATACCAATCAGCTGAATGAAAACCAATGGATAAGTTCTCAAGAGCGAAAGAAGAAAGAGAAGAAGAAAGATCAGCCCTTGAGCAAATCTGAAGAAGTTCAGTTTGAAAAGCTCAACAGTGCAGAAATCGAGCTCTTCACCGAAGATATTGGTAATCAGGAAACCGTGGCGATTGCTCATGAAGACCAGCTCAAAGCTGAATCAAAAGTAAGCATGGATAAGAAGCTTAAGACTATTGACTATAAAGCTGCTGGAGTGACTCTTTCCCTCTCACCACAAACAGGGGATTATCAAGCCGAGGTTTCTCATGGACTCATCCAATATATTAATGAAGATGATCCCACACAGCTCTTGGTTTATCACTTTCTAGATAAAGCCCTCGGTCCAGATGGAGTGATGAGATCAGCTCAAAAAGAATGGATTATTCTCATGCAAGCGCCTCGGGAAGAAATCTGGACTTATGAATGGGAACTTGGTGAGGCGTCAAACTTTGAGGTTATCAAGGATCCAGATACTGGGGCCTTCAGTATTACCCCTATTGGTTACGACAGCAGATACAGCTTTTTAATCCCGAGGACTTTTTACCTGGATGCACAAGGTGAAAAGCACTTCGACATTGATCTAGAGTACGAGGAAGGAATGTTTAGAATTAAGCTTGAGAAACAAGCTGGTATGCATTTTCCTATCGCGATTGACCCGACTATTTTCCTCCCTCTTGGTTCTGGTGACCTGGATAATGAAGCAGAGGAAATAGATGATGAGCTTGACCCTGATGATGAAGAGGAAGAAGAAAATCAACACCTGCAAACGGAACAAGACCCCCTCAGAAAGTTTGCTCGTCTCCCTCTTGGTTTCGAAGTAAACAAGGGTCAAGTGGATGATGCTATTCGCTTTATGTCTTCTGCTTCTCAGTACCACCTGAGTTTTTATGACGACCAAGTGCATTATGATCTCTATGATTCAGGCAGACAGCAATGGGATCGTTATCGGCAAAGCTTCGTAAATGCTCGAGCAGTAAGCCCTTCACCTGAAGATATGCTTCCTGGGAAGTCGAGTTACTTCATGGGGAATGATCCTGATCAGTGGAAAACGAATATTGATCAGTACACGACTCTTCGTTATGAAGACTTGTATTGGGGAGTTGACCTGACTTATACCGGTACGAAAGGAGCTCTGAAGTATCAATTTGAAGTCGATCCAAGAGCGAATTACGAACAGATAGAACTTGAGTATGATCTCCAAGATGAAGAAGGAAGATCAGTGCCGGTCTCTTTGTCTGTGGATGGTGAAGGAAGACTGATCGTGAGTCATGCTGATGGGTTTTTGATAGAAGAAGCTCCCTATGTCTATCAGATCGATGGAGAAAATATTTTTCCTAAGCGAGCACAATTTGAATTACGAG
>CAYGRJ010000129.1:0-4177 GCA_964352285.1 uncultured Candidatus Peribacteria bacterium | reverse complement strand
CTTCTGCATTGTACTGATAAAGAAGGTCAAAGTGCAACTGAATCACACAAAAGGAACTCACCCACCACGAAAAACGCTACTCAGAGAGCAGCGCTTCGGCTATTCACGACCCGAAGGAGTGAATAAGGGCTTGTTAGCGATCCCCAGGGATCGGGTAAGGTTTGGGCTCGGTCTCGATTCCTAGGTACTTCTTTAAGATGGCATCCACCTCTGCATCGGTGAGTTTCCCGACTGGTTTATTGGTCATTCTTCTGTACCACAGATCATTGACGTCGCGGCGCAAGAGGCGAATCTTGGGCTTGAAGGCGTCTTCAGGATAGCCCCTTAAAGAGTCACCTTTGTAGAGCCTTTGAACCTGATCCAAAGAGAGGCTCCTTGGAAAGATCAGTGGCTCATCGATCTTCTGATTAAAAGGCATATTTAAATCCATCAAGAGAGACCCCCCTCTTTTCCAATTGAATGGAGTTGGGACTAGATTCTTGTACCTCGACGGATCCCTCCAGGGTCCGTAGAGAGGTTTGGGAGCAGGATTCGTGTAGTCTTCAAACCAGTGTCGACCCGGCAGGTCGGAGTCACCCCCCCATTTATCATCATCTTCTAGGATCCAGGGGTCATCATCAACTTCTCCTGGTTTGACCCATGTGTCGTAGAAGATACCTGTTTTAAGAATTCGAAGTGCCATACCACTATTCAAGCCTGAACTTTTTGGATTGATCTGACGCCTCATGAACTCGTCAATGATGAGCCAATTGATTTCTTCCTGAGCACTCCTGAGTTTGACGAGCTCTAAGCGTAGCTTCTTAACTACCCTCTGATACTCGAAGATTTCCTTCTGGAGGATTTTATTACTCTCCAGTAGCTCCTTCTCTCTCTGTTTAGAGATTGGCTTTTCCTGCGCATAGGCGGGTAAACCGAAAAGGGCGAGGAAAAGAAAGAGAGCCATAGCTCTCCGGTATTCTTTCATAGATTTCGTTTTCTAACGTCCACACTGGACGAATAAGATTTTTTAGTAAGAATATTAGTGGCAAAAGCCGACGAACTGAATGCACACTGCTTGCTCTCAACTCGAGTACTCTTGCCACATCGCTAACAGAGCTCCCAGCTAGAGACTTTATAAGTCCTCCAAGTGGCAACTCTGTATTGGAATGTCAAAGAACAGGTAGCGTATTTTATGCTATTTTCTTATTTTTGTCAAACTCTCTTAACAATTCTTATCGATCTCTTTGCAAAGCGAAAAATGGCCTGCTGCCCGGAGTTCTGAAAGAATAAAGGGTGGTGCGCGGGAGAGGAGTCGAACCTCCACGGCCGAAGCCACTGGTTCCTAAGACCAGCGTGTCTACCATTCCACCACCCGCGCATGGGGGGTGTCAAACGACTGTGATATTGTAGTGGGCTCTTTGGTTGGCGTCAATCCTGGTTCGCCAGTATACTAAAGAATGATTGATCACTCCTCCATGTTCTTCCGAAAACTTCTCTTCGAACGCTACTTAGAAAAAGGCGAAACCCTGTTTCACACCGTTCATCGTCATTGGGTGGCTTTTTACAAGCAGGCTATTAAGATTGCGATTTTTGGATACCTAGCCCCCCTTTCCTTCCTGTTCTTTGTGACTGGTTTCTCTAGTCTCTTGAGCTGGGTGTTTTACGGATGGATGATCATTGCTGCTGGTTACTCTCTCTATGCCTTTCTGGATTGGTATTTGGATGCTTGGCTCGTGACGGATATTAGTATTATCGATACTGCTTGGGATGGGTTCTTCAAACAGCGTTCAAGTCGTGTGGATTATGAATCGATTGAATCAGTGGATTTCGAAATCAAAGGAATACGGCAGTCATTGCTGAATTTTGGAAAAATCACACTTATCAGGTCTTCAAACATTCATGTCACTATGGATCATGTGCACAAGCCTCAACGTGCTTCTGCCTGGATCACCAGAATTCAAGGTGAGGTTTCAGCCAATAAGAATGTTCAGAACTCAGAATCCCTGAAAGGCCTACTCGCCGATATCATTCAAGATCACATAAAAGTGAACTCCTCATGAGCTTTCTCCCCCTTATCATCCTAGCTTCTCTCGTTATTCTTGCCGTTGTTTTTGGGCTTTATGTCCTGTTTCACAAGAAAAAGCGTTTGTCTTCAGCCGATGAGTCCTGGGTTCAAAAGCACTGGAAAGAAGTTCTTTCTCTTCAGCAAAGCAACCCCCAACAGGCAGTTCTTCAGGGTGACAAGTTAGTGGATCAAACCCTTCACAAAGCAGGCTACCGAGGATCAATGGCTGACAAATTAAAGTCCGCAAAGGCAATTTTTCGAGATGAAAACGCCCTGTGGTCAGCTCATAAGCTCAGAAACCGCATTGCCCATGAGGTAGGCATACGTATTGATGCTAAGCAGGTGAGCTTTGCTTTGAAATCGTTCCGAAAAGCATTAGAAGATTTAGGCATTTCCTTATGAAAATCAGACTCATCGTCTTGGGGAAAACCAAGCCTGCCTATCTAGAAGAAGGCATGAAAGAGTGGAAGAAGAAGGTAGAACGCTTTGCTGAACTCGAAATCTTCACCATTAAAGATGAAAAAGTTCACGACGATATCCCCAGAGTGCTTAAGAAAGAGGCCGAAAAAATTGAACAAGCATCTAAACCAGGAAACTTTCGGGTCATTCTCGATGAACAAGGCAAGGTTTTTGATTCACACAGTTTTGCTCAGCAGCTCGAAAGCCTTATGAATCAGGGACAATCTCAGCTCGATGTGATCATCGGAAGTGCCCTTGGACTGTAGGAGAGCATAAAAGCATCAGCCGACATGAAGCTCTCATTGTCCAGTTTGACCATGAATCACCAGATCGTGCGACTGGTTTTCTTGGAACAGATCTATCGAGCCTTTGCTCTCCTCAAGGGAATCGAGTATCATAAGTAAGAAAAAGAGGGCTCATTTCATTTCATAAATTTCGAGACGCGTATGTTTAAGCTCAAATTGGTTCTGGAAGATGGTACAGAATTTGCGGGCGCTTCTTTTGGGAAGCTCAAAGAGGCCAGCGGAGAGGTGGTCTTTAGCACCGGAATGATG
Source organism: uncultured Candidatus Peribacteria bacterium (assembly GCA_964352285.1). Taxonomy (GTDB): domain Bacteria; phylum Patescibacteriota; class Gracilibacteria; order JAUYGZ01; family JAUYGZ01; genus CAYGQA01. The sequence goes on along the minus strand of CAYGRJ010000129.1, from coordinate 1,120 downwards.
GGATATCCGCAGGCTCTTACCGATCCGAGTTATAAAGGTCAGATATTGGTGACGACCTACCCTCTTCAAGGAAATTACGGAGTTGAAGATATGACTCGCCACAAAGGTGTGGTTCAAGGATTTGAATCTGATCGTATTCACGCATCTGGACTCATTGTCTCCGAATACAGTGAAACTTATTCTCATTGGACTGCTTCCAAAAGCCTAGGAACCTGGCTCGATGAGCAAGAAGTTCCAGCTATCACAGGAATTGACACTCGTGCACTCACAAAGATCCTTCGAGAAAAAGGATCAATGCTCGGGAAGATCGTAGCGGTGACGAATGATAAGATGGGAAAATTTGAAGACCCGAACGACAGGAACTTGGTTGCTGAGGTTTCTTGTAAGGAACCGATCATCTACCCAGCCGGTAAAAAAATGGTCGTTTTGGTTGATTGCGGAGCAAAGGAAAATATCATCAGAAGTTTGCTCGATCGAAACATTACCGTGGCCCGGGTTCCTTGGGACTACGACTTCTTTGAAGATCCAGAGCTGAAGAAGTTCCACGGGTTACTGTTTTCGAATGGCCCAGGTGATCCAAAGAAGGTGAAGAAGACGGTTGAACACATGGAATATGCCCTAGAGCACCAGAAGAAACCGGTTATGGGTATTTGTCTCGGTTCTCAGGTGATGGCACTCGCTGCTGGAGGAAGAACCTACAAGATGAAGTACGGAAACAGATCCTTTAACCAACCGGTGATGGATCTGAATAACAAGAAATGTTACATCACGACTCAGAACCATGGGTACGCTGTTCGGCCAAGATCACTTCCGAAAGACTTTAAAGTCTGGTTTAAGAACCTAAATGATCAGTCTGTTGAAGGGATTCACCACGTTAAGAAGCCTTTCTATGCCGTTCAGTTTCACCCTGAAGCAACACCAGGCCCTGAAGATACTGCATGGATCTTCGATAAGTTTGTGAATGATCTTTAGTCGCCCCCATGGATAGCTTTCTGACCCTCCTCTGGTCGTTCTTCTTTTTGGGTCGTGACCTAGGGACTGCTTCTGTTCTTGAACTTGCCAGTATATCAACTCAACCCGTTGCTGAACTTAGCATCTTGGCTTTTGGTGACCTCATGCT
>CAYGRJ010000128.1:0-4177 GCA_964352285.1 uncultured Candidatus Peribacteria bacterium | reverse complement strand
CTGAGAATGCAGCCCATGCACGTTGCCAGCCGCTAAAGAGAAAGTAGAGATCTTGATTTTCTGCTGATTTTCAGCTAGAATAGTGGCTCTAAGAAAGCCTATGAAATCAAATCCATTCTTCGGTATGGCGGTACTCCAGCGAACTGCACAGTTTCTAGCAATGCTGTTTTGTGTAAGCTTGTTGGTGGCAGCTGGTATCGAGATTTATGAGGTTTACAGATCTCTCCTGTCGTACAATGTGACAATCGCCATTCAAGGGGGTCTCTATACCTTGATTCTCTTAGAGATGGTTTTTGTAACCAGATCCTTTATCAAGTACGGATCCGTTAACACGGCTCTGATTATTAGTGTGGGGGTTGTGGCTGTGGTGAAATCCTTGATTGTGAATATTGAAGTGATGACGCTCGATAAAGCCGCATCATACTCCTGTCTGCTATTAGCCCTTACGATTGGATATGTGCTCGAAAACTACACCTATGGCATCAAGATTTCTCAAGGAAGGCAGTCTCGAAGCATTTCAGAAAAGATTCAGGAAGAGTATCAAAAGTCGATTACACTCGACCAGCTGAGCCCTTCTGAAGAAAATACAGCGTTGGTGTAGTGGCACTTCTCTATAACTGTTCTATCCCCTGCCGTAGACCCCTGGTCCCATCGACGTGATGAGGCCTTTTAATTCCATCATGCTCAAGAGAATCCCTAGCTGATCAGTGGCAATCTGACAATATTCAGAGAGTGCTCCCATCTCTTGGGGTTCAACCAGGGCATCGTAAACGCGCTGTTCTTCCGGGCTTTCAAAGCACAAGGTACGCTGCTCGGGTGCATAGGCAAGAGCCGCATCCAGACTGAGTTTTTCCAAGAGGTCTTTGGAGGAGAGTACCACCTGTGCACCACGCGAGAGCAAAGAGTTGGTCCCCTGCTGTTGCTGACCAAAGATACTTCCGGGTATAGCGTAGACATCTCGATTCTGCTCCAGGGCATACTTAGCGGTTATCAAAGATCCAGATTTTTGAGAAGCTTCAATGACTAGAGTTCCTCTGCTCAGCCCAGAGATAATACGATTACGGGCAGGAAAAAGCTGTGGCCGAGGTTCCATACCGATGGGGTACTCAGAAACCAGGCAACCTCCCTGATCCACAAGGCGCTGTGCCAGCTGCGCATGCTGAGTCGGATGAACCTGATCGAGACCATGAGCCAGCACGGCGATACATTGGGCATCATGTTCCAGGGCAATCTTATGAGCTAAAGCATCGACTCCGTAAGCCAGTCCAGAGACGATAACCACTCCAGAGCTCGCTAAAATGGGGATCAACTCCTTCAGGACTGACTTTCCATAAGGTGTCATCTGACGAGTTCCTACCACAGCCAGTGGTGCCACGGCTGCAAGGGCCTGGAGGTTTCCCTTCACAAAGATTCCCAGTGGAGCAGCAGAAATCTGCTTAAGCAGCTGTGGATACTGCAGGTGATCAGGACTCAAGAATTCACAATGCAAACGCTTGAGCAGTTCAAGGGAGTCTTTGAGGAACTCATCTGAGCGCCTTTGAAGTAATCGTAGGCAGTCTTCAGAAAGCTGTGGCACACAATCCTTGAGCTGATCGACTGGGGCTTTCCAAACGCCTTCCCAGGTCTTCATTTGCTGCTTCCAGGTTTTCAAAGCACTTTTGGGAAGTCGTAGTTGCCGACAGGCATATAAGTACTGGTCTTCAGGATTCATCATAAAATATCTCATCAGGATTACTGATGAGATATTACAGGTCTTGCAAAATTTTACGACTAAAAAATATAGTCAAATGTACATGTTACTCGCCTAACCATACTCGGAACTGCTTAGCTCCTGCAGGTGGGAACACCCGGAGAGTAGGAAGTGCAAAGAACTGATCTTCCTTGTATCGGCTTCCTGCTTCAATTGTTCGTGCAAAGCTATATCCTGCTTCTTTTGCTGCTGCTGTAGCGGAGCCATTATATTTTCCTGCTGGGTAAGCAAAGCTGACAATATCTTCACCTAACTGTTCTTCAATGGTCTTCTTCGACCGTTCAAGCTCATCAGCAACATAAAATGCTGTTGCTGAGCTCAGGTCTGCAGAGGTAACTCCATGTGAGGCGATTTCCATGCCCCAGCTTCTCATCTTCTTTACCTGTCTCCAGTCCAGGTAGCCGTCTGTTCCTATTCGATCGGTGATGATAAAGAACACTCCCTTGAGGCCCTTACCATTCAAATGTTGGGCTGCTGTGTAATGATTGTCATACCCATCATCAAAGGTCAGTATTACTGATTTACCAGCTGCACGCTTTCCTTCTGAGACAGCCTTGAGGTCATGAAAAGTAAGGGTTTCAAAACCATACTGGACCAAGTAATCCAACTGAGTGGTGAAGTTGATGTTCGGGAGGGTGAGGTTAAGAGGGTACTTTCCCACTTCATCGGTTATATGGTGGTAGGTTATGATAGGTACATCATATATATCTGGTGGAATAAGGTTCCCTGTAGGATATTCGGATGCTTTCTCTGGTGCCTTTTCTGGAACTTCCTCCGGAACACTTTTAATGACAGCTGCTGGAGGCGTCTTTGTTCTCGGAGTATTTGCTGTTCGTATAGAAGTGATCGGTTTAGCACTCAAGTAACGACGCGAGACATATCCCTTTACGTCTCCATTGATTTCCACATAAGCCCAACTCGATGTTGGGTATCCCAATACCTTTACTTCATCATTTTGTTTGATTCGCTCTACTATAGTACTCGAAGAACTTGGCTTGGTTCGTAAGTTTAGCCAGGCATAGTTGACGTAGCGAGTTTGAGGAACATCGAGATAGGTCATCTTCGAGATGATCTCATCGAGTGAATCGTGCTGAAGCGAACGACGGATTTCTTTGGAAATCGAGTTCTTCTCGACGACAGTATTGACGCTGACCACCTTTACGAAGTACAGGGCATAAGCCAAGAATACGATGCAAAAGAGGGAGAGAGGGAGCAGGTGATGTTTTTTCATATCTGAGAATACGAGTAATCCTCTCCATACTAACAAAAAAGACCCCTCTGAGGAGTATTTCTAGATGACCAATGCTCAAATTGTGGCGTTTATGATTCCAGAAGGCCTAAAAGACAAAACTATTCGATCTTCTTTGGCTTAAACATCTGAATAAAAAGACTCTTAAGAGCACTCTTAGCCATCCCGAGCAATCGGCTGAGGAGGATATTCTTCTTGCGAAGTTCCGACATGGTTTCACTGTACTTGTGATAATTTGCCTTTCGAAAAATATTTCCACCGTGAACTTTTGCATCCTTTTGCAGTTGAGTGATTTCTTTTCTGAGCACCTTTTCAATCTTTTTGATCATCAGCGGTGCCTCTGGCAAGTTTTGCTCATCAAACACAAAGTCATCATCATCACCTTTCTTCGATCCAGACTTTGAGTCATCACCAGAACCTTTTTTGCCAGAAGATTTTTTGAAACCATCTCCCTGTTGCTCGGAAGACTCTCGGGCAACTTCACCTACATGACCCTCAGATTCTGAAGATTCAGAACCTTCGGCACCTTCTGCCAGAACTCCGGCAACACCCATACGGCTATCCGACAGTACTTCTGGAGACTGCTTGTCGATTTCCTTCGCCTTATCGGGGGCAGAAGAAGATGATTCTTTCCGTTCTGGGCTGAGATTGACAGCCATAGGAATTCTTAAAGAGTTTCAGATAATTATACCATGTATTTGAGGTAGTAGCAACGGTCGGTGGGACTTCAGGTCTATGATACAATTATAGAGATATATCCCCTCTTTGTTGACCTATTTACTCGCCATCTCGTCTCTTTTATCACGACTGCTTGGAGTGTACCGTAATCACGCCTTAGCAGCACTTTTTGGAGCTTCAGCACTTAGCGATGTCTATTTTGCTGCATTTCAGATACCCGATACAGTATATCGACTCCTGGTATTCGGAGCAATCTCTGCCTCCTTTGTACCGCTTTTTCTGACCCTAAAAAAAAGAGATCCATCTGCAGCCTGGGACTTCGTACAGTCGGTTTTAAATGGATTCCTTGTCGTAGTCTTTGTCATTTGTGGAGTCCTGTTCGCTTTCTCTCATGAATTTGTCAGCTTGATCTATCGCGACTTTAGTTCAGAAATGCAATCGCAAACGGCAGAAATCATGAGACTTATGCTCCTCTGCCCAATCCTTTTTACCTTCTCTTC
>CAYGRJ010000127.1:0-4232 GCA_964352285.1 uncultured Candidatus Peribacteria bacterium | reverse complement strand
CATCTGCATTGATACCAAAAGACAGTTCAATCTTGTTGCGGTAAAACCAAGGTTCTGGGCTCCCGATAATCGGGTCTACTTCCAAGTCTGGAATTCGAGCCAGTTTCTGAAGGGTTTCGCGAACCTGGTTCTCTTTCACGACCAGCTGGTCTTCGTATGTTAGGTTCTGCCAAAGGCAACCACCACAAGAAGACTGATCATCATTGATCATCTTCGAAGTCGCAAAGTAAGGACATTTCGGCACAATAGCCTGAGGGGACTCTTCCATCACTTTTTCAATCTTTGCCATCACATACTTCGCCTTTTTCTTCGTGATGACGGCTCGCACTCGCTGACCAGGCAGTCCACGCTGCACAAAAACCCGCAACGGACCCATTTCAGCCAGCTTTTCTGGACTTAGTTCCAGGTCTTCATGGGGAACTTCATACAAAGCCATTCCCAAACCGCCTAAAACCAGCTTTTGGATAGTGACTTCTATAATATCTCCTTTGCGGACTTGTTTGACCGCAAGAGAACGCTCGGGGCGTTTGAAAGAGCCTCGTTTCATACACGTTACAGACTATGTCGATAGAAAAAATTCCTCAGGACTGATCAAAGAGGAAGATCGTACCTATTTTTATCAAAAACTGGGGTTTTTGGCAAGCATTTGCTGAAAATCTCCATCCAGATTGAGGCACTTTCAAATAAAATCATGTCAGTGAGCAATTAATTAGGGCGATAGTCAACTTCATCCACCTGGGGAGTAAGGGGTTCATCGCTACAATAAGGGCAACAGTACACACTGTGCTTTGTGAAATATCCCTATGGTATATTCAGATTCAGGTCCGCGAAAGATCCTTGCAGTCGCTATTGTAGTGATTGGCTTGAGTTTTTTTACCTATGGCTACTTTGGCGATCAGATTTCAAACTGGATCAACACCCAAAACTTTCTCTCACAAGTGACCAACAACGGCGGACAACAAACACCTCTGAGTGCTACAGAAATCCAATACTTGGAGTCACGCAATGGGACAGTTTCTTTAGCGGGAATCACGACTATCGAAGCTTTTCAGGATCTCTGCCAACAAGAATTAGCTTCGAGTGGACTGGCAAGTACGGACGATCAGCAAACATTAGTTGAGTATTTGAACAGTGCATTTGATATCGATGGAAATGCTCCATCCCTTATCCCTGCTCTAATTATCGACTCCACCATTACTTTCCAAAATTCAACAGCAGGTTCTCAAACAGGCACTACAACTACCACGACGACCACTTCTGGGACAGCAACAACCGGGACAACTTCGGGCACTGGGGGTAGCACAGGTGATGGAGAGAACGACGTCTTCCTCAACAATATCCTCAGTATCATGGCCAACCATGGAGCTTCGAGTAATCAGCACTCCGTCCTTCAGCAGCACAACACCACCCAAAACCTCCTCAATGCCCTGTTCGATGAACTGTAAACACCATGAATATCTTTAGAAAGTTCAGCATATCGGTCACAGTCTGTCTTCTGTTCATTGCAGTAGCCGTTGCTCAACTAAATATTTCTCAGCCAAGCTCATCTTTAGCTCAGGAAACCCTCGTTACCGATTACAGCATTGATTCAGCATTCGATGACTTGCTCCCTGATATCAGCTTAAGTGAGCTATACCTCGAGTTTCCTGAGGCAAACGGAAACCTCGCCATGCTCATGTATGTCCTCCACGAGATTTACGACTATAACATTCCTCTCTCAATTCTTCAGGAAAACATCGAGCCAGCTAATGGTACTGATCAATTAGTACTTGGGCTCGAAAACCAATTTGGAGTTCTCCTGAGAGTGGAGTCAATACTAGTTGCTAATAATACTGCAGGATGTGCAGCCATGCACTACTCTGGAGATACGGTTGATTTTGATGGTAACCCTGTCTTAGATCCTGGTGCTTGTGGGCACTACAACTTGATAGACGCCGCTAAGCCAGATTTTTCTGTAGAGGGTGAGCCAGGTGCCCTACAGGTCTACCTCTTTCGCGCTGTACCATCAACGACAACCACCACAACAACTTCAGGAGGAGCTACGTCAGGCACAGCAGGAGATGGCACAACAGCGGCTGGAACCACTACCGGAGGAGCAGCCACAGGAGGTGGAGCAGGTGCTGGGGGCTCTGGAGGATTCGATGATGAGTGCCCTTGTCCAGAAACGAGGCCTTTCGACTATGGAGCTGCCTACGAAGATGATATTCCTCAAGACGCCGCCAACGCCGTTCACTTCCCGACTCATCCACAGTTTCACTTCGTACGTATCGGACCAGCAGTCGATGGCGATGAGTTCAGCCGAAGGGATTACAACACGAGTGTCAGAACTCCAGACCAAGATGGGTTAAATATGGATATAAGCGATGACAGCTTCATTGAATTCGAGATCTTCAATATAAAAGGAGATGCACCTCTTCGAGAGGTGAACGCCCCAAAAATCACCAAGACACCAAACGTATTTCTTCCTCACAACGCCTTTGGAACCATTATCATCTACCGCTACGAAAGAACTGGAGATGCCCTCTTCAACTTCAAAGTGCTCAACGCTTACGCCGTCAGAAACACCGGAACCATCGAAATAGGGCTCGATCCTGATGATTTCGATGAAGATGGCTGGCTGGGAATCCTCTACACCGAAGCAGATGTTCAAGACTGGGGCTTCACGCTGCAAGAAATTACAGGAGACCCTTTTGATCCGGTAAACACACCAGGCTGGGATGGGTTCCACTTTAGCCTCATGGAAATCATTTTTGGTTTTCCCATCACCGATCCTTTCGATCCTTCTGTACCAGACGGAGAGATAGAAGAGTACCGCTACTGCAAGAAAGGTGGCGAATTCAATTACTACCTGCCAAAAGGTCCAGACTTCCAGGCCTACCGAGATCAGTGTCATCCAGAAGAGTCACCAGTTGTTAACCCTCCACCATTACCACCTACAGACCCGAATAACCCAAATCCTTCAACAGGATCTGGAGCACCGGTTTTCATCTGTAATCTGAACAATATCCAGAACATTGCATGTGCCACCCCAACTACCTCTGGGGGAACGAGCGGGACGAGCAGCGGAGGAACGACTAGTACAGGAACTTCAGGAGTTGTCCTTCCAGGTGCAAATGTTCCATTCATCGACCTCCTTCGCAATATCGCAGACGACCTGAGAGCACTCGTCAACTCAGGCACGAGTACCCCAGAAGATCGCCTCCGTATTATTTACGCTTTCTTACTCGCTTCACTTCCTCAGCTCTAAACCATGCGCCAGCTGTTTGCCATTATCGCATCGTTCGCCTTGATCTTTCAGGGCATCCCTCTCACCCTTGCTCAAGGGACAGGGTTCGACAGAGCAAGAATGACCTGTATTCCAGTTCAGCAGCAAGTTCAGGTTATCTCAACTCTTGAATGTCGGATAACCAGCCCCGAAGTCCCTTACTTTCTCGTCGCTGAATTGGGCTTCCCTTTTCAAATTGCAGCTGTCGACAAGGTAAGTTCGCCGTATTCAGCAACAATGGGGATGCAATACCCAGCGGGTACCATTAATGGAGATGGACAAGATCAAACAACCCTTATGTTTACGGCACTTTCCTGGGGTGACGACAACAGTTCTGCCAGAATGAAGCCTATTCCCCTGCATCAAATGAGTTTTCTAGTTGAGACGAGAGAATCAATGGAGGAGGTTATCAGAACCTTTGCCAATAATCAGATAACGCTCTCTCTGCTTTCACCAAATCCTCTTGATCCAAGCACTCCACTTTATCAAGAAGTCCCCGTTGATACTATCTTCCGATTCGACTCAAGCCTCTTTATGGAAGCGTTTACTGAGTACACCAGCCCCGATGTCCTTCAGTTCCTGCAGCTCGGCATTGCTTGTTACCAACAAACTCCTCAAAACTGCCTCGCCAATCTTATTGCTCGACTCTACTAATGAACTTCAGCAGCTGGAAAAATCCACTATCCATAGCGGCAATCATCTTTGTATCTAGCGTTTCAGCACTGCTGCAGCCTGCTCAAGCTGCCACAAGCCTGCCATCTGATCTTCAGTTCGAATGTGGAGCCTACAGCCTCACCCAGCAACGTGCGACCTGCTACCTGCAAGTCCCTGGGGAAGTTATGGGGGTTGATTTTGAGATTAGCATCCCCAAGGATCCCCTCTCTCAAATCCAAAACCTCGATAAAGACGAACAGCTACCAAGCACCAGCGTGTTCCTCGAAAACAATCTCCAGAACCGACCAAGCGA
>CAYGRJ010000126.1:3776-4262 GCA_964352285.1 uncultured Candidatus Peribacteria bacterium | reverse complement strand
TTAGTCCGAAGAATGAAAGAATTCTTAAATCAGACCTGGGGATACATGAGAAGCAGGTCGAGAGAATCATTAATGGAATTGATGTTCAACAGGTTCAGTCTCAACCACAAGAAAGAGAGAGGGGATTAGTGGTTATTGCCAACCGGATGATTGCTAAGAAAGGCATGAAAGTCTTCTTAGAAGCTCTTTATATTCTCAAAAAAGAGAATAATATTAATCGGGTAGTAATACTCGGAAAAGGTCAGCAGAAAAGGGAATTAGAAGAGTTTATTGCTCAGCAATTAAAAGGAATGAGCATAGAGGTTCATCAGTTTCTCAAAAAAGAGAAATACTATCAACTGCTTAATTCAGCAGACCTCTTTGTTTCATCAGCTCTTGACGAAAATGAAACCTTTAGCCTCAGTAGTGCAGAGGCACTCGCAGCTGGCTGTAAACTAGTCGTCACCAAGTGTTCGGGAATTGCTCACTTCTTAGCAGACGAAAAAG
>CAYGRJ010000126.1:0-3766 GCA_964352285.1 uncultured Candidatus Peribacteria bacterium | reverse complement strand
TGCACGAGCTGTCGCTCTTCAGAAGTTCAATCAAGATGATATGATCAAGAAGTACCATCAGCTTATCCTCCGAAAATCATGAAGATCCTCGCACTCGATCAAGGAGAACATCTCGGAGGAGCAGAACGATTCCTTTCTGAGCTCCTGACCCGATTAGCACCAGAAGATGAGATCCACCTGATCTGTTCTGATAGTCCCAAGTACCATCAGCTCTACCAAGGCTCTCAGGTGCATCTTCACAAGATGCCAATGCCAAAGCTGAAGCCCATAGCTCTTTCAAGCTTTCAAAAGTTTAGAGCAGCTCAGAAGAAGGTCCAGACATATATACAAGAGATAAAGCCAGACCTCATCCTTTCTAACACGGTTCGTACGCATCTCATTTCCAGCCCTGTTGCCAAGAAGCAGCAGATACCTCTTGTTTGGATGGGGCACGATATGACCTTTCCGAAATGGATCCTCAAGCATTTCTTGAAATATCCCCAGCAGATTATTTGCTGCTCCCAGTATGTCGCTGACTATTTTGACAGTCCAAAGACCTCTGTCATATACCCCTTTGCCGTAGATCAAGAAAAGATCCAGCATCTGAAGTCCGTTCAAAAACAAGCCATCGTTGGTATGGTCGGGAAGTTCATCCCCTGGAAGGGGCAGTTTGAGTTCCTCAAGGCTGCTAAGGCCATTCATACACAGTTTCCAGACTACCGGTTCACCCTTATCGCCGATGAATACCTCGGTGTAAAGGAATCCCATGACTACGCCAAGAAGTGTCGAGACTTCATCCTCGAAAATCATCTCGAAGGAGTGATTACCATCAAATCAGGAATTCCAGATCTCCTTGAAGAAATGGCCAGCTGGCAAGTGCTCGTTCACTGCTCCCAAACTTCAGAACCTCTCGGACGCGTTATCTTAGAGGGCATGGCATCTGGCTGCGCTGTAATCGTTGGGAATAGTGGAGGACCGAAAGAGATTGTTAAGGATGGGGTGACGGGATTGCTCTGTAGTCCAGATTCACAAAATATAACACAAGCCTTGAATCAGCTCCTGTCAGATCCAGATATCTGTAATAGGCTACAGAAATCAGCAAGAGAAGCCACTCAGAACTATCTCTGGTCTAAGCAGGTAGATCTTTTGAGAAGCCGACTGGATTCAGCCAGGAAAGTTGAAAGAACTTCTTGATTTTGAACATCCAGACATTATAATTTCTCTTGCTGTGCCAAACAGCATCAACAATGGGTGATTAGCTCAGCTGGTTAGAGCGCGACACTGATAATGTCGAGGTCGCAAGTTCAAGTCTTGCATCGCCCACCATTTACAACTCATTCACTTCTCCAGGCATCGTCATGGTGATTTTGAGATCAGGTGCAAATCCCTTGATCCGCTCCGCGAATGCCTCACGAGAGCTTTGCTCTCCATGAATCAAGTACACATGGCTCAAGCCCTTTATAGACTTCACATACTCATCCAGGTCGTGCATATCAGCATGAGCACTGAGAGACTTAAACACAATAATTTCGGCATTCACATCATAAGTCTTCCCAAGGATCTTCACTTCCTTTTCACCTTCTACAAGTTTTCTTCCCAAGGTGTTTACCGCTTGGTAACCAACGATAAGTACTGAATTCCGTCGGCTTTCAATTGTATTCTTCAAATGATGACGAACACGACCGTTTTCACACATTCCTGAACCGGCCATAATGATACAAGGATGCTTGATATAGTTGAGCTCCTTCGAAGATTCTACCGTCTCGGTAAAGCGCAGGTTCTTAAACGAAAAGACCTGACCATGCTCTTCAGCACGTTTCTTCATATCTTCATCGTAGTACTCTGGAAACTGTTCGAACACCTTCGTGAGTCGACCAGCGAGGGGACTGTCGATATAAATAGGTAGGTTTGGGATCTTCTTACTATGCACCAGGTTTTCCAAACGCAAAATCATCTCTTGGGTTCTTTCCAATGCGAAGGCAGGAATAATAATCTTTCCACCACGTGCTGCCGTTTTACTAATGATCTCAGCAAGATCTTCCTCGATTGAGCTCACCCCTTCATGTGCACGATCTCCGTATGTCGACTCAATCATGAGGATGTCTGCACTCTCAGGGAAGTCTGGATCGTCAATAATAGGCATATTCTTTCTTCCCAGATCTCCAGTGAACACAATCTTCTTCATCCCCTCAGAAGTCTGGACTTCAACAATAATAATTGCAGAACCAAAGACATGACCCGCATTCATGAGCGTTACGGTTAGGTCGTCTGCAATCTCAAGGCGCTCTCCGTAATCAACTCCTTCAAACTGCTGCCAGCATTTCTCGACATCAGCTGGTGTATAGAGTGGCATACACATGTCCTTCAGTGGGTTCTCAATGGTCTTATGACGAGACATAAAGCGTTCATCCTCTTGCTGAATATGAGCACTGTCTTCCAGCATCGCATGACTCAGTTCCTTAGTACCCTTAGAGCAGTATATTCTACCGCTAAAGCCCTCTTTACAGAGTTTTGGGGTTAGGCCTGTATGGTCAATATGTGCATGCGAGAGCACGACTGCTTCGATAGATTTGGGGTCAAAACCAAACTTACAATTTTTTGCCATTGCCTCTTCTCGTTTTCCTTGAAACATCCCACAGTCGAGCAGTATTCGTGTGCCCTTTTCGGTTTCCAAGACGTGCTGACTACCAGTAACTTCTCCAGCAGCACCATAAGACGTGAGCGTAAATGACATGAGAAAGGGGTAAAGAAAAAAAGTATTCAGATATAAGTCATCACATATGATTCAGTATTTTAATACTGAATCAGAGCGATCACTACATTATACCATAAACAAAGCTACTATTGTAGGGAAGGACTTGTCGTAATCCATGAAACATGATTTAAATGAAGGGAAGATATTTAATTACAAACCTATGTCAGACGACGTATTTTCAGGAGATGATCTTGCTCAACCCATGTCACCATCGCCAGCTCCGTCAGGAGGAGGCTACAGTGAAGAGCTCGTGAGTAAAAAGATTAGAGGGAGGTCACGGACCTTCTTTTTCGATCTCAAAGAGAGCTCTAATGGTAAATTCGTGAAGCTTTCGGAACTTTCAAGAGGAGGTCAACGCTCGACCATCATGTTTGATGAAGAAGACATCGATGAGTTTATCAATGCGCTCCAAGAGATTAAAGCAGCCCTTTAGTTTGAGCGCTTATGCCTCATGTTGTTATATACAAGCTCCTTAGTGAGCACCAAAAAGGCTCTGGATTATCCAGAGCCTTTTTTATATATCACTTGCAATAAGCTTGACCTATTTTCTTTTCCATAGCCATTTCACCTTTTCAAGAGCAGTGCCTTCGAAAAGGTAGAGGAAGGTTCGACTCACACTGATAGCCGTGAACATCGAGATCACAACTCCAACCGCTAGGTTAATGGCGAATCCCTTAATGATACTCGTACCAAAAGAGTAGAGAATCCCACAGGTGATCAAGGTCGAGACATTTGAATCAAGAATTGATGTCCAAGCTCGATCAAACCCGTCTTTAACTGCCAGGTAGTAAGACTTTCCTTCAGCAAATTCTTCTTTAATACGTTCGAAGATTAGGATGTTGGCATCAACAGCCATACCGATAGAAAGGATCATACCAGCAACTCCTGCGAGGGTGAGGACGATAGGAGTAATCAAAACCGAGAACAAGAAGTAGACTCCCAGGATGCTCATCATCAGGAAGATAAACTTCGCCAGTCCATCCATCTTTGACTGAGATAGCGATAAAGCGAAGGCTAGCCACATTCCAAAGG
>CAYGRJ010000125.1:0-4279 GCA_964352285.1 uncultured Candidatus Peribacteria bacterium | reverse complement strand
AGTTTCTTCTGCATCTCACCCATTCTACACCGGTAAGCGAACACTTATCGATTCTGGAGGACGTGTTCCTCGATTTAAAGCGAAGATGGAAGCTGCAGCAGCTAAAAAGCCTGCTAAAGCAAAGAAGGAAGAAGCAAAAGAAGAGAAAGCTGAAAAAGCAGAGAAGAAAGAAGAAAAGAAAGAAGATGCTCCTGCTGAAACAGAAGCATAAGTTCACTCTCCAAAACACACTAAAAACAGCATCACAAAAGCCCTCCTCGAGGGCTTTTTTTGTGCGAGCATGAAATGATTTGCCTATTCATGAACAAGAAGAATCATTCTGCTCGTTAATGGTAAGCTCAAAGCTCTCTTTATTTCTTCTTACCTTCACCTTTCTTTTCAATCTTCACCACATTCATTCGAACCTTTTGAATAGCTTTACCTGCCATCTTTTCAACAATAAACTCAATACCCTGATCCTTTAAAATAACCTTCTCACCTTCACGTGGAAAGGCACCAAGCTTCTTGATGATCAAGAAGGCTACCGTTTTGTGTTCAGGGATATCAACTTCAAAACGGTGCTGTTCAAATATCTCCTCAAGAGTTGTATTGGCTTCGAGGTGGTACATGCTCTTACCAACTTTTCTGATAGACTGCTCTTCAACATCTGACTCATCAACAATATCTCCAACAATCTCCTCAAGCAGATCTTCAATGGTTAGTAGGCCAGCAGTTGACCCAAATTCATCCAAAATAATCGCCATATGTATCCGTTTCTTCTGAAAAACATGAAAGATCTTATTGATAGGTTTCGTAACCGGGAAGAATAATATCTTGTGTAGTTTTACCTGAAGGAGTGTTTTCTTAAGGTTTAGCTTCCTCCTAGAGAGGTTGAGCATATCTTTCAGGGTGATGTACCCAATAATGTTATCGATCGAACCATCGTAAACCGGTATTCGGGAGTGTGTTGCTTTTGTAATCGTCTTGATGGTTTTCTCTACCGTAAGAGAGGCGGGGAGTGCCTGGATTTCATTTCGATTTACCATGACTTCTTCTGCTGTTGTATCACTGAACTCAAAGATGTTCTGAATAAACTCGTTCTCTTGCTGGTTAAATTCTCCTTCTTCGTGTCCGATATTCAGCATCGCAATGACTTCTTCTTCAGTGACGGACTTAAACTTATCTTTCCCAAGGATCCACATAAAGACCTTAGTAAGCCTTTCTAATAGGATAATGATGGGAAACATAATGGTGCTCAAAAAGAGCAGTACTGGGCTACTCACCTGAGCAAAGCCAACGTGAAATCGCTGAGCGAGGGTTTTAGGGACAATTTCACCAAACACCAAAATCAAGATGGTCATGATTCCCACAACGAAACTGAGGACTTCGTTACCAAAGGCTTCTTGAGCTGCTGCAGTCGCCATTACAGAGGCTCCAATATTCACCACATTATTTCCGATCAGAATCGTGATCAATAAACGGTCTGGATTGCTCTTTAACTTTGCAATAATTCCAGAAAATCGCATTTTCTGTTCAACGAGTGTCCGTACTTTGGCCTGAGAAATAGTTGTAAGTGCTGTTTCGGAGCCGGAAAAGAAACCGGATAGAACGATCAGAATGACCAGAAGCGTGATGCTTGAATCCATGGAGAGGATAATAAGATCCTACGACGTGAGAAAAGTGAATCTGTAGGGTATGTAACCATTATATCTGATTGGCAGCCACTTTCTAGGCATTAGTCTTGTCAGCTAGCAAGGGGTTGATATAGTATATGAGCTCGAAATCCTTTGATGTTTCGACCGAAGGTGCTGCGCGAAGCTGTAGTACCGCAGTGGAGAAATCTCTTAGAATATGGCTAATATAGGACATCACTCCATAAGCTCATAGAGATTTCTCCACTCCTCCCCGCGAAAGGGCGGGAATCCGGTCGAAACATCAAAGCGAGAATATCTTCTACACCTCCCCACCATGATCACCGCTCAAGAACTTCGTCAAAAGTACATCGACTTCTTCGTGTCCAAAGGACACAAGCAGATTCCTTCTGCTTCCTTGGTGCCTCAAGAAGACCCAACCGTTCTCTTCACCACTGCGGGAATGCACCCCCTCGTCCCATTTCTCATGGGAGAGAAGCATCCTGAAGGAGTACGGCTCACGAACTATCAGAAATGTGTACGGACAGGAGACATCGACGAGGTAGGAGATGCTTCTCATCTGACTTTTTTTGAAATGCTCGGAAACTGGTCGCTTGGTGATTACTTTAAAGAAGATACTATCTCTTGGAGTTTTGATTTCCTTACCAAGGAGCTCAATATACCGCTCGAAAGGCTCGCATTTACCTGTTTCGAAGGAGACGAAGACTGTCCAAAAGACGAAGAAGCTGCTGAAGCCTGGAGAAAGATGGGAGTGCCAGAAAAGAGAATTTTCTTCTTGCCCAAAAAAGACAACTGGTGGGGACCTGCTGGTCAAACGGGGCCATGTGGTCCTGATACAGAGATGTTTTATATCTTCGATGTCGACAAATTTGATCAGGTCGCTCAAGGAACACGTGAAGGTTTCGAGCAAGCTGACGAGCAAGGCTTGATGGTGGAGATTTGGAACGATGTCTTTATGCAGTACAACAAGCAAGAAGATGGATCATTTGTGCCACTTGCTCAGCAAAATGTTGATACTGGTATGGGATTAGAGCGTGTTCTTTGTGTACTTAACGGCTACACCAATGTCTACGAAACTGAGCTCTTCCAACCCCTGATCGACAAGATCGAATCGCTGTCTAGTAATCACGATGACATCAAATCTCTTCGCATCATCGCTGATCACTCGCGAACTATGACCTTCATGGCTGGAGACCACGTCCGACCATCTAATATGGGTCAAGGATATGTGATGCGTCGCCTCATGAGACGAGCGATTCGCCATGGCCGCGAAATCGGAATCCAAGGACACTTCTTAGGAGACCTCGCTGAGGTTATCATCGATCAGTATTCAGAAAACTTCCCAGAACTCTCTGCAAAACGAGATGAGATGCTCACCGCTATACGAGAAGAAGAAGAACGATTCTCCAAAACCCTCGATCAAGGGCTTCGCGAGTTCGAAAAGCTTGTGGAAAAGTTAAAAGAAGAGGGGACTACGGTCATCTCTGGAGACCAAGCATTCCACCTCTACGATACCTATGGATTCCCCGTAGAGATGACCAAAGACCTCGCTGATGAAAACGAGTTCAAGGTCGACCTCGATGGTTTTCAAAAGGCTTTCGAACAGCATCAAGAACTCTCTCGAACCGCTTCAGCTGGTCAGTTCGCCGGAGGTCTTGCAGATCACTCAGACGAAGCTAAACGGCTCCACACCGCTACTCATCTGCTCCACACAGCTTTAAAGAAAGTCCTTGGAGACCACGTCGAACAGCGAGGATCAAACATCAATCAAGAACGCCTCCGTTTCGACTTCACCCATCCCGAAAAGATGACACCTGAACAAAAAGAAGAAGTCGAAAAAATCGTCAACGACGCTATCGTTGCCGAAATCGACGTGCACTTCAAAGAAATGAGCTTCGAAGAAGCCAAAGAAGCTGGAGCTATAGGACTCTTCGAAGACAAGTACGGCGAAAAGGTAAAGGTTTACTTCATGGGGGAGTTCTCTACAGAAGTCTGCGGAGGACCACACGTCGACAACACTCGTGACCTCGGAGGATTTAAGATCAAAAAAGAACAATCATCCTCAGCTGGAATCCGACGTATTAAAGCAATTGTTTCTGCAAACCAAGCCTAAGCAGCCTTCTTTACCTCAGTTTGTTCCGCATTAGAAGAACCGTCACTCTTCTTGCTTGGCAGTGAATCGTCATTCTGAGCTTGCCGAAAGAATCTTTTCCCAGACGGTTCACTGTCCTCAAACTCGAGGATCTTGTTCTCTTCCAGAGGCTCTTGAACATCCTGCTTGTTTACCTCCCCCAACACCGGAGCTCCCTCTCCCTTTTTTAGCAAGAGTACGACATACCAACAGGTCCCAGATCCATCAGGCTTTTGGCCCTTTCTTATTTTGATCGCAAAACGATCAGCATCCGAAAGCATCGCCTTGTGATGCTGTGCAGAAGCCTTCCAGCTATTTAAGAAGATCTGAGGGTCTGGATTATCCATACGAGCTAAACACTCAACAACCTGATACTTGTCCTGAAAGGATTGGTCATGAGAGTCTTCTAGCTTCTCTGTCGGATTGGCTCCAATGCTATTGCTTCGTGTATCTGCCATATTTGAAAGTTCGGCGTCTTGTTCAGGCACCTGTGGAACTGCTGCAGTTATCACACCCG
>CAYGRJ010000124.1:0-4295 GCA_964352285.1 uncultured Candidatus Peribacteria bacterium | reverse complement strand
GAGCATCAGCAGTCCCCACAGAGTCCACGCCCCCCTCTCGGTACATCGTCCGGAAGCAAGTGGCCTCTTCTTTTTATCAGGATGAAGCTTATCTTTTTCAACATCCATCAGGTCATTGAGAACATAAACCGAACTCGACGCCAAGATAAAGACAAACATCGCTGCTAATCCATACATCAATAATTCAGGATCCCAAAAACGTCGAGCGAAAACGAGAGGAATCAGAACAAAAAGGTTCTTAACCCATTGCTGCGGCCGACAAAGTTCTAGGTAACTGAGCATAGAAAAAAATGACTACATCCAGTATGCCGGAAAAGATTTCGAACCCAAGATCTTGATATTGCCAAGTCTCCTGTTGTTGACGATATACACTTGAAAAAGGATGGAATTTATCATATTATTAGTATGATAATAATTCATACTATGGCAAAAGCACATCAGCAATCACGAATGACCGTGTCACTCCCAAAAATACAGATCAACTTCATAGAAGCTCAGTCTGAACAAACCGGAAAGGCTAAAAGCCAGATCATACAAGAAGCCCTGAAATTGCTAGAATCACACCTTATAGATGAGCAACTCAAAGAAGGAGCCATCATGAATACAGATATAGACCTGAAAACTGCTGAAGAAGAACGGGTAACTTTTTGGGATGTCTAAAAATTTGAATATGAAACAAGACATCAAAAGAGGTGAAATATGGCTCACCAAACTCGATCCTGTACAAGGAAATGAGCAAGCAGGAACACGACCTGTACTCATTATTCAAGATAACATCTTAAATACCTATAGTCCGGTAACTATTGGGTTTTGCCTCACCTCACAAATCAACAAGATCTATCCCAGCTGCGTAGAACTCTTGCCTGAAGACTCTGGACTCAAAAAACCATCCATCGTCATGACCAATCAGCTTCGCACTCTTGCCAAAGAAAGGCTCATAAAAAAACTTGGACAAGTCAATGTTACAACCCTTAGAAAGATAGAAAAAGCCTGCCTTATCACTCTTGGCTTTCGTTAAGGAAGGGTAGATATTTAGTCAGCTATGTCACAAAATCGTGCTAAAGCATAAACCACCTGCAGCTCTCCAGTTCTTTTCCAAACGTCATACCCAATCTTTCCAAGAGTCTAACCGAAGCTTAGAAAGCTTTTTAAGTCTCTGAATATATCTCAGTCACTGCGATGAAACAGCTAGGATAAAGAATACGGACTATGATGGATTCGATCTAAAGATAATTTCTCTAAAATATGCTCAAAAGAATCAGACTTACTTACTTCTCGTGTTGAGTTTCCAAAACCATTAGCAACTCCATAGTACCTCAAGTATCTATCAAATTTCCAAGTCTCTCCCGTTGTAATAACTGCTTCTAGAGAAAAATGAGAACTAGGAGACAACGCTCCAATTGGAAGCTTCGCAACATCAGCAAAAGCATGCATGTCTCTGCGAACAAAATCCATATTAATAAAGTATTTCTCCTCAAAGGTAAGTGAAGGCACTCCACAAAGATTCAAAAGAAACTTCAAGTTCTCAGCGCCTTTTTTACCAGTAGCCTTTTTACCAGTAATATAAGAAGCGTTAACCAGAAAACTATGCCAAGTATATGCTTCACCTTCAATTAAAACTGTTTTTTTAGTTTTATGAGAATGCTTGAGTTCTGAACGGCTTGTTAAACCGAATACTTCACTAAAAAAAGAGAGAACTCTTGAAACTCTTTCTGGGTCATTAAACAATCTATCATATACCTCCATTCTCCTCACTCTCCCGAGCCTCTGTATATTAATACGTTTAAATACTCTATCCAAAACCTGACTCTTATTCTGAGATAATTGCCAGTGGAAAGATTCAAAGTAGTTATCAGCCGCATCAACATAATCCTCTAATGACCTACTCTTGCCGTCTCCACAAACTACAGGATCTGTTGTAACCATAGTGGATAGTCCCTGAACCTTACACCCTTGTATCAAGGCAAATGCTTTCATATCTTTTCGAACATTAGGACTATTATCTATGTCAAAATACCCTTGTTCAAAAGAAACAGGTTCTTTGAGGTAGGGTTTTTCTTCTCTATTCCAGAAATGACAACAAAGCTTGTAAAACTCAGTATCATCACCGGAGTTTTCATCAAGCTCATTTGGTTTCTGACTCCGCAGAGCAAGAATAATCCGATACAATTTTCTTATCTCTAAAAGATATCGTGAATAAAGACTTGGAAACGTACTTCGATAATAAGATAAATCTCGAGTAAGAAAATTTTCACATTCTCTACGAGTCTCTAAAAGCAGATCAAGAAACTCACTCTTTTCAACTTGGGATAAATGCTCCTTTTCGCATTCAAGACTGTCGATAAAGTGATCAAGTCTTTTCTGATACTGATCTTTTTTTGAATTCAAAGTACTCATGATTACAAAACTAAGAGAGCACTATACAATAGTTAATAGAAATTATCAACATTCAAAGTTTATTATGTCGATTAAGGAATACTCAGTACCCGATCACAGACCTGCTCCAACAATCCCCGATCATGACTCCCCATGATCGTCGTTTTTCCTAAATCCTTCCATTCCTGAATCTGTTACAAGCATTGAGTCCGAAAAGATTCGGAACCCAAGTCGATGACGTTGCCAAGTCTAGCGTAGTAAAACAAGATAGTATATACTTTTATACATATATGAAGAATTAAGAGATTGTATATGGAAGTAACTATTGGGAATACATCAGTGGAAAAATTTATTAAAAATCTGGATAAAGAACTAATCGCAAAAGCCCTACGAACAATCGAACTTCTAGAAAGGTTCGGAAATCGATTAGGAATGCCTCACAGTAAAAGCATGGCCGTAGGAATTTTTGAATTGAGAGTTCGTGGAAAAAAAGAGATACGTATACTCTATTGCTTCCATAAGCATAAAATTTTCCTGCTTCATGGATTCATCAAGAAAACCCAAAAAACATCTCTCCACGACATGAGAATAGCAACAAAAAGAATGAAGGACTTGAAGAAATATAACATATAAGTTATAATTGAATGGCTATGAAAAACTTCTCAACTCTCAAATCAGAACTCCTAAAAGACAAAGAAATCCGTCAAACATATGACGATCTCTCAGCTGAATTCAAAATTGCAGAATTAATCATCCAGAAAAGACTCGAGCAAGGTATGACTCAAGCAGAACTCGCAAAGAAAGTAGGAACCAAACAATCAGCTATATCTCGACTCGAATCTGGGAACTCAAATCCCAGTATTTCTTTCTTAGAAAAAGTCGCAAAAGCTCTCAACCTTCACTTGGTAGTATCACTAAATCAATAGGATCATACTAAATCGACACAATTCGATCGCACACCTGCTCCAATAATCCTCGATCATGACTCACCATGATCATCGTTTTTCCTAAATCCCTCCATTCCTGAATCTGTTGCAAGCATTGCGCCCGAAAAGATTCATCCCCCACTGCCATCACCTCATCGAAGAGATACACATCAGCAGGCACTTCTCGAATAATCGCAAAAGCAAGACGAGAACGCATCCCACTCGAAAAATGCTTCAGCTTCATCTCTGCAAACTCTTCAAGTCCTGCATACTTCAACACACGAGAAACCTTGCCTAGCATCTCTTTGCGTGGCACTCCCATGAGCACTCCCTGAAGAATCACATTCTCCACAGCACTCAGCTCCAAATCGAAAGCAGAACCCAATTCCAACACAGCCGCTAACTTCCCATCACATTCGACTTCACCTGTATCTGGCTGATACACCCCAGAGAGGATCTTCAAGAGAGTCGACTTCCCCGAGCCATTCCCTCCCATAATTCCCACTGACTCACCAGCCTTCACTTCCAAACTGAAAGCGTCTAAAACCTTTCCAGCTTCATGAAATGACTTCGAGATGTTTCGAACAGCAATCATAAATCTTCAACAACAGAATCAATACACTTTCCAAATACCACTAAGCCACTCAACAAAAGAGCAATTGCAAAGATTAAAACCTTTCCCCAGACGACCCATTCCAGACTCCCTCCGACAACCAAGGTCCGAAGCCCTTCAAAAAGATCTACCAAGGGATTCCAAGTAATCCACATCCTCAAGTTCTCAGGAAGATCGGCCACCGAATACAAAATCGGAAGCGTATAAAACCCCACCAGGAGCGTCAAATCCCACAGTTGATGAACATGACGATATTTTACGTACAAAGGTGCCAGCCACATGGAAATCCCCAACACCATCATCAACATCATCAGGCTCATCAAAGCAATACTCACTACTGTCTCTATCGTCCCAACTGTCCCTCCCAAAATCCCCAACCC
>CAYGRJ010000123.1:0-4308 GCA_964352285.1 uncultured Candidatus Peribacteria bacterium | reverse complement strand
CTTTCATTCTCTGACCTTCGTGCACAGATCACAGGTCCAAATGGAAACACAGAACAACTCGTCTTCGATGAGTTCTCAAACTGCTTCGAAAGGGACAGTGATGGAATCTTAACAACAGATCCGGATGCAGAGGCACCATCACTATCGGCCTTGGATCCATTTCTGAGAAGTGATCTGGCGCTCTTGCCACCCAACAGCATCATCGTCGAGATTCAGAGATTCTCGAAAAACGGTACCGTAATCCCGGTCCAGCATCACTATGGGAAGCTGTTAGGAGACCACGTATTCATGAGCTCTCCTTTAGTTTTCGAAAGGCAAAGCCTCATAGCTGAATACCCCCTCAGCAAAGATCTCAAAAAGATTCCAGATGTGTCAGATATCTTCAACGAAGGAAAGATCCGAATTAAATTCCAAGGAAACCTCATCACCTTCACCAATGGCAACGAAGCCCTACAAGGCTCGTTTTTAGACGCTCAAGGAGGCTCATCTGAAATTATTGAGTTCCCCTTTCGAAGAGAAGATCTGAAACACATCCACACCCTACGTATAAAAACCCCTGGTGAAGTCTTTCGAGACACGTCAGTGTGGAGTGACCAGAGCATCCACCTCATTGCAGAAGCACTCCCTGAAGGTGAAAGCACGCTGAAGCTGAATAACCCGATAAGACAAGGTATCCAAAGCAGCAGCATCCTTCCCCTGGGTGACGATCAGTTCATCATCAGCGGAGAAAACCTTTCTGGAGAGATCCTTGCACCTATCAAGCTTCAGGAATTTTTGCCATTGACCAACAATCGTGAAGAAATCGTCGGTGCTTCTGACTTCTTCACCATGAAGACCACCATGAAGGTCAGGATCACCCCACCAGGAAGATTTCGATCGAACAGTCCACTTGATCCCTTCATACTAGATGAAGACGAGGATGAACTCAGCTTGTTGAAATCATCGGCTTTACAAAGCCTGAGTGTGGAGTCTTCACAGTTCCTCACGGAAAGCTGCTCAGAAATCCTGAGCTTCAACACGAGTACTTATGAGCTTGAACAGTTACAAACTGAAGCTGCAGATCTGGAATCCTGCCTACTACAAATAGAAGTTCAGTACCTCAAAACGACAGCAGAAGCTGAAAGCTCTGGTAACAGTATTCTCTTTTTCAAAAAGCTCTTCACGGATCAGCTCTCAAGCACAAAAGCAGTTCAAGAAATCGATGTTCCTCTCTCAAAGGACTTGGAGAATATTGATGATCGAATAGCGCTACAAGATCCATTAGAAGGGGTAATAGAGACGGATAGCAGTTACGTTAGTCCAGCCATAGCGAACACAGAAGAATCCCTCATCGGAATCGACTTCGACGATCAGAGCAATAGCTTCGTGATCTTTGGATCAGCTCTCGGACAAGCTGATGCGATCAGCAAATACTTCAGAGCTATCAATAGCAGGTCAGGTGAAGTAGAACGTTTTCAAATAACCCTGACGCCAACACCGACTCAAGAAATCATCATCCCGATCGTCACAAACTTTCCTCATGACATCAATATCACCCAAATATTAGGTGACGAGCTCATCATAACGGGAGAGGAAAGTTTTGAAATACTTGAATCAACACTTCCCAAGGGAACTCAAGTCTTTGGAGAAACTCTTCGACTCGATGGGCGACAAGAAAGTGACGGTCACAAAATCTCTGTACTGATAAACAAAGCAGGAGAAAGAGAACGGGTAGATTTTATTATCAAGACAACACCCGGAAGGACCATAAAGGTAAGCCCCTTTAGTACAAAAGCTAACAGATCCTTTGTGATCGACCTCAACACCCTCGTCTCAGACACACAACGAATAGAGATTCCACAACTTCCACAGTTCCTGAAGCAACAGGGGTCTTCTCTGATTGGTATGGCACCAGCCACACCACAAACAGTTGATGTGCTCATAAAGGACTACGTCAGTCTCGAATCCATAGTGGTACCTATAGATATCCAAGAAGATGACAGGAGCGCTCTAGATACAATCTCAGACGATACAAATGAGAACACAGCTGCAGATCAAAATACTGATGAACAAGAAGTACCCTCAACGGATGATGATGATGATGATGATCTGAAACTGCTAGACAATATTTCAGAGCTCAAGGGAGCGGCCAGCACCGATTGTTTTCCAGATATCTTTGACCAGCCAATCGCCTATCAAGAGGCAATATGCTACGCGAAAGCATTTGATATCATCAGTGGCTCCGGAGGGAAGTTCAATCCGAATGATAGACTCAATCGTGCAGAACTGGCAAAGATACTCCTGACAGGTCCTGCAGTCCTCTTCAATGTCATCTCAGCCGAAGAGGCACGAACTCTCCAAAGCATCTTCGATCAGCAAAGCTTCGCAGACGTCAAAAGAACAGACTGGTTCTATGGCTTCGTAGAAGCCGCAAGAGAACTCGGAATCGTCAGTGGTCATCCCGACGGGAACTTCAAACCGGGCAATAACCTGCTCCAAGCCGAGGCAGCAAAAGTCCTCAGCCTAACACTGGTGAGCCTCATACCAGAAACGTTCAGCACGTCAGAGCTACCAGACCGTCTCGAACGACCAGGAGATTCATGGTTCGCACCCCACGTCAGGTTTCTATTGGGACTAGGAGGTGACTTTAATGACCCAGAAGACATCGACGTGCTTTCTCTTCCTATTAGTAGAGCAAAGTTCATCTACAACCTGATGATTGCCATCGAGAGTAAATCAGGATCTATCGTGAGCCTTCGTTCTGAAGGAAGCGGTCAAGATCTATAAACTCCAGTTCAGCAGGAAGAACACTTGGCATCCGCTTGACCACATCTTGACGCTCAATCACGTCCATTGATTTCAGCTGAGCGATTCTCATATTCCAGACTTCATTCTCTATAATTAATCGTGCACGTTCTCGCTGGAGCTCATTAATAACCACTCCTTGCGAAGAGATTTCGTTAAAGGCCGCCAAGTACTGAAAGCACACTAGAGAAATCGAGATCAACAAGAGTGTCGTCAAGAAGCTCATGCGAACCTGAAAGGTCACCTGCTTACGTGACTTAGGAGACTTCTCAGATCCAGAGGGATTTGATGACTGCTGAACATGATCTGGAAAGAGCCGTATAGTGGCCATAGATTATTTTTTTTGGAGTATCCTAAGCTTTGCACTTCGTGAACGAGGATTAGACTTCTGCTCTTCTTCACTCGGAAGCAAAGGTTTCTTCGTCAGCGTAGTCGCTCGAGCAGGGGTCTCACAAGTGGTCTGTCCAAACTGATCTCGACAGATCTCGGAACGTGAAGCCTGCTTAAAGAATCTCTTCACCAGACGGTCTTCCAAAGAGTGATAGCTAATGACGACCAGACGTCCTCCGGGTGCCAAACATTCAAAGGCTGCAGCCAAAGAAGTCTCCAGAGTTCTCATTTCTTCATTGACAGCAATACGCAAAGCTTGGAAGACGCGAGTGGCAGGATGCTTACGAGACTTTCCAAAGGGGAAGGTCTTATAGACTTCTTCTATCAATTCTGCGAGCTGAAGGGTGGTCTCAAAAGGAATCAGTTTTCGTTGCTGAACAATCTTCTGTGCAAGGGTTTTAGACAAAGGCTCTTCACCATACTCCTGAAAGATAAGCTGCAACTCAGCTGCACTGGACTCAGCCAAAATGTCAGCGGCTGTTTTTTTTGTCTGAATGTTCATGCGCATATCCAAGGGTCCATCTGACTGATAAGAAAAGCCACGCTCAGGGTCATCAAAGTGTGGAGACGCGACACCGAGGTCATAAAGAAGACCGTCAGGAGTAAAATCATGTTCACGAACAAGCTCAGCGATTTCTGAAAAATTAGCATGGCAATACACAACCCGATCTTCAAAATCTGCCAGTCTTCCCTTGGCGAGTTCCAGATGATGAGCGTCTTGATCAATAACCAGCAGCTGACCATCAAAGTCTGTGTGCATTAAAATTGCCTCGCTATGTCCACCCAGTCCGAGGGTACAATCTACGACACGTTTAGCCTGCTTTAGGTTCAAGCCGTCAAGGCACTCAGCCAGCATAACAGACTGGTGAGCTTGGGAAAGTGGCTGAGAGATAGGCATGAAGAAGTATTTGACGTGATGATAAAAGTATTTCAGTATACCATAATGAGTTTTGCCCTGCAGAAAGCCATCGTAGACTTTTATCGGCTTATACAAGCCATACCTAATGATACAAAAAAATGTACAAAAAAAATAGGCAGATTGTCAGATCAAAAAATTGACTCCCCTAAGTCTAAGCGTATAGTCGATTTACTTACTCATTAATTGTCTTATCAAGACTAAGCAAGATCACATAG
>CAYGRJ010000122.1:0-4348 GCA_964352285.1 uncultured Candidatus Peribacteria bacterium | reverse complement strand
ATATTTTGAAGAGCATTCAACAACACTCTCAGAGCTTTTTCTTTCGTTCCAAATTTTTGTTGACCAAGCTCTACTTTCCCAGAACTATTCTTCACAAGCTCTAGGACAACATATTGTCCGTCTGGACTTACACTCCTAACAGTATTAGTAGTGGCATTAAAGAATTCTGATGCTTGAAGAATTATCAAATTGTTTTGTGCATTTTTTTCACGAGTAGCAGTTTCGATATTTCCCTGAACATCATTTCTCTTTAGTGCCACATCTGTCACTTCTCCGTCTTCATTGACTTCGTAAGCTCGGAAAACTTCACCTAATCCACCAGCACCCAGTTTTTGAGATTCTGAGTAGTAGATTTGAGTAGCACCGGTATTGAGGAAAGT
The DNA here is from genome assembly GCA_964352285.1 of uncultured Candidatus Peribacteria bacterium. GTDB lineage: Bacteria > Patescibacteriota > Gracilibacteria > JAUYGZ01 > JAUYGZ01 > CAYGQA01. Next base: position 3,968 of record CAYGRJ010000122.1, on the reverse strand, counting down.
GAATTCCCCAGATGCAATTGCTGCCTCCAATTCTGGAGTCATTTTTCCAGCCGACTCCATAGCGTTATAGAAATCTGACATCTGTGGAGGAAGGTCTGGTTTTGGCAGCGAAACATTGCTGTCGAACAAGGCTGTAAACCTGTCTAAGTAATCTGGATCAGGATCTGTTGCTAATTTCTTCTTGTTTTCTCTGAGCCATTCTAGTCGAGTTTTGTCGTATCCTTCTCCAGCTTCATTGAGGCCGATTGTCCCAAAGAAATCTTGAAGCTTCCCGAAGAAGAGTGAACTCGAGAGATCAGCTTCTCCGTTAACTGTGACATCTTGACTATCGAATGCCTTTTGGAACTGCTCTGCTGACACAGGTGAGTCCTTTCGAACTCGGAAGATAAAGCTTGCTCCTTTTTGAGCAAAGACAACATCTGGATTTGGTCCGTCGACATTCATCCCGAGGCTTCTGGCTGTATCTTTGAGGACGTTTTGATGGAAGAAGGTTAAGAATGTATCTCCATGAGTATGTCCCATGGTTTCGTTGATCGACTTAAATTCTCCCGGATCTACCTGCACTGGAGCTCCATAGTCTGGTCCTAGGTTGCTCAGGTGATAAACAGTTGCTGCACCAGTATAGTTTCCAAAATCTCTCACTCGAGTAAAGTGTTCGATTTTTAAATCATTAAGGAGTCGTACAACAGCATCAAAATCAGCATTTGGTCGTATTCTTAGAATTTTCTCTGCCATTTCTCGAGTTGCATTTTCGTCGATACTTGGATCAGCCAAAAATTGATTGAGAACTTCTGCTTGGCTTTGGTTGAGTCCCCAACGCCTAACAGCATCATTCTTGAGGACAAGACCTGCTTCGAAGTCGGACTTCACCTTTGCATCAAGATTCGCACGAATTCCATTCAGGGCTGTATTTTGTGAGCTTGAAACATCATTAAGCGCTTGGAATCCAACAAGACGCTGAGTGTCGTCGCTCCGCCTGTTAACCACATTTGCTGATTCATACACAGAACCTCTTCCTCCCTTGTTCTTTCCAAATTCTAACCATTGATCTGTATACTGAAGCGCATTCGCTCTCAGCTTAGCAGCCCCCAAACGAGCTCGTTCTGCAGCTGAGATAAGACTAAAATCAAATCCAAGTCCAGCAGCTGTTGACCCTCCAATTTCATTGATTGCTCTTTGGTGAGCCTGTGTAGCCTCAACTCGGTCGAGATCTGTAATTTCTGTAGGATCCTTTCCAAGAGTAGGATCATACTTGGTAGCAAAGGCATGGTATCCGAGGGCATTTATTTGATCTTGAGTGAGGTTATCTCTCATCCTTTGCTTGAGATTTGCCGCCATCTCTTCCATTGCTTTCTTAAGGACGCTCTGCGCAACACCTTCTGCAAAAACGACAAACTCCTCTCCGCCCATTCTTACGACTTCAACACGTCCTTCAAGGCCGCTTTCAGCGAGTCGAGATCGAAGCTTATTTGCCATATTATGGAATTCAATACCCATAATTTGGATCATGAAGTCACCATATTGACTACTGAGAACGTCATTGAAGGCTCCAAAGTGATCTCCATCGTAACTCACAACGCTCACTCTCTTTCCTTCAGATATCAATCCATCTAAGAAGCTCAATCCTCCTCTGTTTAAGTGCCCTGTCATTGGGTCTATGAATGTATTTTTGAAGAGCTGTTTAGCTGATGCGGTTGCACCTTGAGTAAGTCTCCCTAATAGAGAGTCTGAAGCTGCATTCACTTCGTTTGCGACTTCGATTTCTTGCGTTGTATTTGGCTCTATTTGTCCTTTATTCGACAATCCTGGATCAACAGGAAGTGGGTAGTCGAGAACTATTGCTGCAGACTTAAGATTATCTGCTGATTCAACCGCTGAAGCAGACTCCTCCATTGAAGAAGTAACTGATTCAGGGAGAGAGGATTCAAAGTCAGCAGAAGATTCTCTGAGGACTTCTTGTTGAGTTCTGAATTCTTTCACCTTTGTGACGAGATCTGTGAAGGCCTGTGGTGCTTCGATCTTCATGGTCAAAAGTGCCACAAGCTTGTCCTTTGCATTTACTGCTGGTGTTGAAATCCATGTGTTCCAAAAGTTGAGTGCAGCCTGCATGTAGTTGGTACGGGCTGGAACTGCTGAGTTTGCTGCCGCATCTGCATCAATAGCCTCTTGAAGAGCATCTTCCATGAGCTCCCTTACTTCTGCAGCTGACTTATCTGCAAGTGATTTTTCTGACTCTACACCTCTCCTGGTTTGTTTCAGAATTTCTGCTGCCCTCTGGAAGAGAGCCCTACTTGCTTCACTTTGACTTTCTGAATGATCAAAAACCGCTGTTCCATCATCAAAGACTTTTACTCCTAAGATATCTAATGATAAATTCCATAAATCTTTTGCAAAATCTGGACTCAACTGCTGAGCAAAATTTGTGTCATATGAAGGTGGTGGAGATAGTTTTCCATCAACTCTAATCTGGAGATTTGGAAGGTCTGCTCGTGAGCTGAGCATTCTTACAAAACTCATCGCTACTGAATAGTGATCGAATCCACCCTTAGAAAATGCACCTCTTTCCACACCTCTTGCATAGTCTCCAGACTTTTTGAGAACCTTCTTTCCCAATTTGGAGGTGACCTTATCTGTGCTAAATACTATCGTTTCTTTCCCTTTGATATTCTCAACAGAAGCGTCAAAAGCATGTGGTGCATATGCAGGTGATGCGATGAGTACAGGTGCAGCTTTTTCGAGTGGAACACTCCTTGCTTCTGCATCTGCCTGCTTTGTTCCAAAGTGAGTCAATTCTCCTGTATTTCGTGGTCTTCTGAGGAGGTTTCCGTTTTCTGAAAAGGCATATTCTGTGATGGGAGTGTTCCTCACATCATTCGCAGTAAACCCAGGAGCCTGATGTCCCACTGGCACACCAGATAAGTGCCATGAACCCGGATCAATGACTCCACCTTGATAATTTTCTGGTTTAAAATCATGATCAACGAGCCCCATATCATGAAGACTGTTTATGTTCTCAAAAACCTCAATGGCTCTTTGTTCTGCTGACTCTGATGAATCGAAATTTTCTTCCCCTAAGTTTTTCCCAGGCTTGAGCTCTTGGGCAATTGCACCCCTGACCAGAACGCCATCAGCATTGTAAACGGCACCAACACTATCAATTCTTACTACACCAGAAGGATACCCCTCCCCAGCCTGCTGCATGAGATAAGTCGACATGAGGACTTCATGAGTTGCCCCTCTCCTCACCCCACGTCTTTTGGCATCAAATTTCTTTTTTTCTGACCTGCTTTTACCAGTGTATTCAGTACTGAGGTCAAATGTCTTAAGGGCAACTTGAGTGACTGACAAGCTACCATCACTATTTGGAGTGAACCTTACTCCCCTATAAACTGTCCCAAAAGTTCCCTTTCCTAAGACTTCTGCACTGTCTACGAAAATGCTTCGTAATCCAGAGGCAGTCGTTTTCCCGTTCTCTTGTGTCACAACAACTTCTGAACCTGCAGTTCTTTCGAAGGTTTCATTGATTACCGCTCTTACAAATCCAAAAGAATTTGTATCAGCATTTAGAAGAGCATCTAATTGTTTTCGTTGCAGCTGTATCTTATTTCTCTTTTGGGTATTTGTGATTGTCGAGAGATTTGCCTGGAGCACTTCGCTATCCATCAATTTCAATACATCTACAAGGGCTGCTCTTCTATCAGCAACCGGAAGAGACTTCAGATAGGCTGACACCTTCCTTGCACTAAAATATTGGCTTCCAGGTGATTTTGAGACTTTTCTCTTCTTAAAATCTGATTGAAGATCTTTCAGACTTCTCTCTGTATTTCCTGTTACTTGAGGTGCCGGTAGAACAACATTCCCTCTTTGGAAATCCACTCCAACATCTGCTTGATAGTTTTGATTAAAAGCTTCACGGATACTCTTTATCTTCTTAAAATCATTCAGTTGTTTATCGATGAGCTCTGCTG
>CAYGRJ010000121.1:0-4349 GCA_964352285.1 uncultured Candidatus Peribacteria bacterium | reverse complement strand
CACTTAGACAGATCCGCCAAGGTTCCTATTCACTTCTTTCACGAGGAAAAACAAGACCTCATCGAGCTGCTCAATGTCATGCAGTATCAAACCATAACCGTCCTGGGTGGAGCAGAAATTTACCACTGGGCTGTAAAGAATCGCATTTTAACCGACCTCTACCTCAGCATCGAGCCACAGATTATCGCCCCTGGGAAAAACTTGCTCGACGGCGAACTCTTGCCAGCCAACGATTGGAAGCTCGTTGATATCAAGCCCTTGAATACTTCAGGAACTCAACTGGCTCATTATCGTTTTGGATCATAATGCTGAACTATGGAAAAACTCATCGTCTCATTCTTCGGGGTTGGTTACATTCGTCCTTTGTCGGCAACCTGGGGATCACTCGCTTCTGGTTTTGTCCTCTACTGGTTTTGGCCTCATCTCCAGTTCGAGATCAAGCTCGCAGCTATTATCTTTACCTTTCTTTTGGGCTGGTTTTTGAGCCATCGGGTTGAAAAGCATTCAGGTTTACATGATCCTCACTTTATCGTGATCGACGAGGTCGTCGGTATGATGATCGTAACAACTTTCTTGCCACAAATCTGGTGGGAATGGATTCTCGCCTTTTTCTTTTTTCGGCTCTTCGACATCGCAAAGTTCTGGCCAGCATCAATATTCGACGAAGAACCAGGAGGGTTCTCAATTATGTTCGACGATGTCTTGATGGCCTTTTTGGCAGTCATGGTTTTACACCTTTCAATCTTCTTGATTGAGTATTCTCTTTTTTGAGAAATTTAAGAGGCTGAAATCATGTCGACTATTTATCGTCCATGAACACACTCACTGCTTTGAGTGATGGAATATTCATGAAGGTAATCTTGGCAATAGAAGCAATTGGAACAGCAAGGATTGCTCCAACCACTCCCCACATCCAACTCCAAAAAACCAGCGAGAGAAGAATGACCAATGGCGAAAGGCCCAAACTATCTCCGGCAATTTTTGGTTCAACAACATTTCCCCAAAAGGTTTGCACCCCCGCCACAACAACGGCAACCAGCAAAGCTGGACCAGCACCGAGCTGAATCAGACTCATGATCACCGGTGGGACAGTAGCAATGATTGATCCGATGGTTGGGATGTAGTTCAGCACAAAGGCGATGAATCCCCACAGGTAGAAGAAGGGAACTCCCATCAGGTAACAAGCAATACCAACTGATAATCCAGTTGCCAAGCTGATGGCTGTGTGAACATTAATATAAGTTCGGATGTCTCTGTTGATATGACTGAGAACATTCTGAACCTTCGCAGACTTCTGACTCGGAAAGGCTCTTTTCACCTTTCCTTTTATCAGAGGAGTGGTGAAGCAGAAGTACATAATAAAGAAGGCGATCAAGAGTAGGTTCGAAAAGGTGTTCACAGAAGTACTCACCAAGACATTCGAAATTTTCCCTACAGGAAGACCTTGTATAAATTCAATAGCCCTTTCGAGCACGGGTTGGAACCAGGTGTATTTGGCAGACAGTGTCGACATAAAGATATTCAACTCATCCAGGTAATAGGGGAGCTGGTCAGCAAGGCTGAGGAGATTTGAGATAATGCTTTCAATGAATCTGCTCATACCGAGACCAATCGCAGTAAAGATTCCCAAGAGTGTTACAATACGAGGAACCCACAGTTTTGTAAAAAATTCCACTACTGGTGAAACAATAAAGCTCACCATCAGGGCAATCAAAATCGGAATCAATATCGGTTTCAGCAGAACCATAACGGCTCCTACAGCAATAGTCGCCAAGATGACGAGAGAAGCAGAGATAGCATTTTCTGATTTCATAATATTCAGGATTAGAACAGTAACACTCTATCAAAGCAGTGAGATATCACAATGAACCAGACGATAGGCTTTATAACTTGAACAGCTGAACACTACTCAAGATTAAAGTCGGCTTTTAACTTTTTGAGGACAGCCTCAAGGTCACGTCTGTATTGACTTTCGGGTTCTCCGTCCAAGACATCACTGATCTTTTCAGCTAAACGGCGAGCTTCATTGCTGAATGCAAAGTCTGCCACTGAGTATGGATTTGCTAGAGAGCGGTAGTTTTCAAGTCTTTCACCTGCATACTCAATCATATAGTCACGAGGAGTTCTCATGTGGAGATTGGAAGTGAGTACTTCACGAGTAGCAGAAATTACACTTTCAAATGCACATGTAAGAGAAGTGAGTTCTTTAACTGACTCAGGGGTTGGTTGAATACGGAAACGTTCGGATGTAGATGCCATGTGAATAAATATAAAATAAAAATCAATAAGAGTTGATGTGAGCGTGCGCCCCTCAGAAGAGGGGCGCACCTGAGTTTTGACGACTTAGGCCTTATTCAGCTCGTAGAGGAACTTCGCCAAGTTGTCGAGGTAGACGTGCAGCCCATAAGCTGCGATGGACGCGTAGCCACAGCCCTCGATCCCGAATCCCTGTGGGAGGGAGTTTGCAACCGACTGAGCTTGGTACCCCACGAAGGGGTTCGAGCTCACAGCCAGAACACTGCCAACAGCTGGCGATTCCTGCTCGAGCCACATCTCCACGGTTTGACCCGTGTTGGCTCGCTCACCTGTGTGGGCGATAAAGACGAATTCAAGGTCGGAGGGCAGATCACTCTGCTCCACAACCATCTTCATCATCTCTGCCTCGGTCCTAGGTGCGTCCCCTTCGAGGAACCAGCCTTCTTTGAAAGCCAAGATCCCGTTCTCAGGGTTTGTGAGCATCTCGAAGCTCTCTCGCTGGGGATCGAGCTTGCGACCGCTCCCCAGCATTACGACGTTGTTGGCCTTAAGGCTCACGCTCATACACTTCAGCAGGAAGGCAAGCCGCTTCCTCACAGCAGTGATCGTTGCTCCCAGCAACAGAACGTAGTCGTACTCGTCTTTTGAGGAGAAACGGTCGTGGACCATCTCCAGCTTTTGGAAGCATTCCATCAGCTCTGGGGTAATCATTTCCCGATCCTCATCAGAGATCTCAAAGCGGAACTTGCCGCTCTTGAACCACGCACCTTGCGTGGCAGAGACGATGCCCGCCAAGGTGCCATCGTGATCGATGTTGGTGAGTTCGAGAACTCGGAGGAGCTCCTGGCTCGGGTTGTTGTTGTCGTCAAAGAACAAGGTGTTCATTGGTTTTCCTTTCTCTATGTGTAACCTATTGAACGCCGAGATTATAGCATAAGAAAGGGGAAAAAGTTAACATTACTGATCTTCGCGGAAGCAAGAAAGAGTAACACTTTTGATTAGTCTTCGTTATAATCAGTGCACGATCTTTATCAAACTAATACATCCTAAGGAAGAGTAGGGGGTGAAAGTACATCTAGAGAGCTGGGGACGGTGGAAGCCCAGCAGTACATCACTCGCGAACGCGCCTTATGCTCCAGATGGAGAGGAGCTCAGCAGAGAAAGATTTTCACAATGCTGAGACGGAAGGGTCCGTTATCATACCCACAGTTTGTCGTCCTTTACGGGAGTCTGAGAACTGATGAAGTCTTGAGTAAGTGATTACCCAAGAAAAGAAGGATGGTACCACGCCAAAAGCGTTCCTTCATATCTCTTTGATATGAAGTTTTATGTACACTTTCGTTCACCATCTCATTATCGACCCACTGACTCTTCAGAAGCAATGTTATGGAGTGCTGATTCGTTGACCCTGATCAGTTCTATTCATCCATAACCAAATACTATGAATTTCACGAAACCGCTCCCAGAGAGGAGTACTTTAGAGACTGGTTCAGCTGTTCCCATTGTTGAAGTCTCATCTCAACAAGATGTCGTACAGCACCAAATAAAAACAGTCATTGAAGGGGGACATTATTACGAGTGCAAAGGTCCAACGACTTGGTCGCTAATAGGTTGGGCTCTTGTTCAGGAGCTTCAGCAATCAGGTGAAGAAACGATGATTTTTATTGATGATGTTCACTCACTTAACGATCTCCATCCAAGTGAGGAGTCGCTACCTGGCTTTAGGACACTTCCACTTCCAAAGCCTGGTATTACTTTTCGAGAATCAGACTGCGTTGAGCCAGCATTGAAAGCGCTCGAAAAACTCAGCTCATCAAGCTTAAGCAAGAAAAAGAGAGCCAAGAAAAAAGGGGGACAGTGCTTATGATCGTGGACGCCAATTACTCATAATAAGGGTTTCCCGCTTTGCGTGTTGCTCGACCTCGCTCTTTCTCTCGAAAAGAACAACATGGGTTTTCAAAAAATCATCAACGTCTTGCCGCAGTTTTATGAGCCTCAGCAGCTGCATCTCAGAAGACTCATCAAAAAAGTTATCCCCGATCTCATTCACGAAGCAGTGCTTTACAACCTTCATGGTCAGCACTGGCTGATGG
>CAYGRJ010000120.1:0-4396 GCA_964352285.1 uncultured Candidatus Peribacteria bacterium | reverse complement strand
GGAGACGAAAGAATCTTTTCCGACGGTTCTATCTCCTTACGGAGCCAATCGGTTCTGAGGTTATATGAAAAGGATTATAAAGAGTCCGTCATTCTGCCTGTCCGCCGTGGAGGGAGCTTGCCGAAAGAATCTTTGTCGGACTATCAAACCACCCATCTGAAAGATTAACCCAATCAGGGTTTTCTCTTTCAATAAGAATCATTTTATTCCTTCTCGTCTTTCCTTTCACCTTCTTTTCCCAGGTAATTGCCTCTCGAATATCTGAAAACTCAGCAATGTAGACAAGCTTATTAACATTGTATCGAGCCGTAAAACTCTTTGGGTGAACCTTATTGATGTGTTCCCAAATTCTTTTTTCAAGGTTGCTGGTGACGCCCGTGTAGAGCACTTTATGATTCCAATTGGTGATGATGTATACCCAAGACTGCTTCATAGGTTTATTACACTACCCTAGAGAAGATTCTTTCGGCAAGCTCAGAATGACGTTTCTAGAGGGTATAAGAAAAAATACGATACGTTCGGCATGCTCAGAATGACGGTTCTAGACCTGTTTATATCCGTCATTCTGAGCGTAACGAAGTGGAGACGAAAGAATCTTTTTCCGACGGTTCTAGTCTGTTTTATATCCGTCATTCTGAGCGAAATGAAGTGGAGACGAAAGAATCTTTTCCGACGGTTCTATCTCCTTACGGAGCCAATCGGTTCATCAATCGTGGGAAGGGGATGGTCTCTCGTACGTGCTTGAGCCCGCAAAGCCATCCGGTGATTCTCTCAAGCCCGTAGCCGAATCCTGAATGAGGAACGGATCCGTAGCGCCGGAGGTCCATGTACCATTCCAGGCCTTCTTCGGCAACCTTGTGCTCTGCCATCCACTTCTTGAGGAGTTCTAAATCATCTTCACGTTGTGATCCTCCGATGATCTCCCCGTATCCTTCAGGTGCGAGCATGTCGACACAGAGACAGCTTTTTTCATCTTCTGTTCTCTTCATGTAGAAGGCTTTCACTTCGGCAGGGTAGTGGGTCACGAAGATCGGCTGGTCGTACTTTTGAGTCAGGATGGTTTCGTCGTCTCCTCCTAAATCTTTGTCGGGAGTGATGTCTGACCCCATGGACTGGAGCTCTGCGATAGCTTCTGCATGCGTCATTCGGATAAATGGACCCTTAATCTTTTTGAGAGGTTCGAGGTCTCTTTCGAGGATGATGAGTTCTTTTTCTCGGTTTTCGAGCACCCGCTTGAGGATATGAAGAACCAGCCCCTCTTCGATTTCCATGAGACCATCGAGGTCACAGAAGGTTGCTTCCGCGTCCATCATCCAGAATTCTGTGAGATGACGTCGAGTTTTTGATTTTTCGGAACGGAAGACCGGACCGAAGTCGAATCCTCGTCCGCAGCTCATGACGGCTGCTTCTAGGTAGAGCTGACCAGATTGAGCGAGGTAGGCCTGCCCTTGGTCGAAGTATTCCATCTCGAAGAGTTCTGTGGATCCTTCGCAGGCGTTGTTGGTGAGGATAGGAGTATCGATCTTTAAGAAACCATTGTCGTGCATCCACTCGTAGGTGGCTCGAATGATTTCATCACGGACTTTCTGCACGGCCAACTGCTTCTGCGAACGAATCCAGAGGTGGCGATTGTCGAGCAAGAATTCAGGCCCGTGTTCTTTCTTACCAATCGGGTATTCTTCCGCCAGGTGAATGAGCTCAACTGCTGACACCTGCAACTCAAATACGTCTTCTTTCTTGGGGTGTTGAGAGATCTTTCCGGTCACCTTTACAGAGGACTCCATCGTGATGCCATCGACTTTTTCCATTTCTTCTTCACCAATATTTGAGGCTTCTACTACTCCTTGCATCACGCCCGTTCCATCACGAAGCTGCATGAAGGCTATCTTTCCAGATCCTCGCTTGTTGTACATCCATCCTTGGATGGTGACTTCTTGATCGATGTGGTCTTTGGCGTCTTTGATGAAAAATCTCGACATATGTACAGGTTAAACTCAGTAATTGCAGAGACATGTTAGCAGAGAAGCTACGGTTGTTTAATCTGTTTTACCCTATAAAGGGAGGAACAACGGGTTCTTTTCCTTCCATGATGGACTGCCGAAAGTGCTGATCTCGATCCTTCTCTAAGTTTTCCATAAAATCAGAACTTAGTTCTTTTGATTTCAAGATCTTGATAAAGGAGTCTCTCAAGGTCTTCATAAACTCAATAATCCGGTACTTTTCTAAAGGATCGATGCCTTCGAGGCTTTCTATTTCCTCTATAAATTCACCAATACTCTTCTTTTGATCGACAAGATACCTTCTGGCGATAATTTCGAGATCACTAAGTCCTGACATGCTAACTTTTTACGAGTCAGCACTATACACTATTTTCCAATATTTACAAGCTACTCGTCATAACTCAGGAAACCTGTTTGGAGGTTTTCTTCGATTCTCAGGAGCTGATTATACTTGGCAATCCGATCAGTACGGCTCAAACTTCCCGTTTTGATCTGACCAGTTGCAAGACCAACGGCAAGATCAGCAATGGTGACGTCTTCTGTCTCTCCACTTCGATGAGAAACGATGGCCTTCATCCCGTGTGATTCAGCAAGCTTAATGGCATCGATGGTTTCTGAGAGGGTTCCGATTTGATTGAGCTTGATGAGGATGGCATTGCAGGCTCCTTTTTTAATAGCCTCTTTGAGTTTTTTCACATTCGTGACCAGCAAATCATCACCGACGATTTGCACTCGGCTCCCGAGTTTGTCGGTGATCTTTACCCAAGCATCCCAATCGTCTTCGTGCAGAGGGTCTTCGATGCTGACGATAGGGTACTTATCGCAGAGGTAAGCGTAGTACTCGACAAGCTTCTCTGAAGTGGTTTCTTCACCTTCTATGATATAGACCTGTTTTTCTTTATCGTAAAACTCAGAAGCAGCTGCATCGAGTGCGTATTCCATAAGGTCAGTATGACCTGCTTTTTCTGTGGCTTCAGCCATGATCCCGAGGGCTTCTTCGTGGGTGTGCAGGTTAGGCGCAAATCCACCTTCGTCTCCGACAGCTGTCGAAAGGTTTTTTTCTTGGAGGAGTTTCTTCATATGGTGAAAGACTTCCGTACCAATTCTAAGGTTTTCCGAAAAGGTCTCTGCCTTGGGAAAAAGCATGAATTCTTGAATATCGAGCGTGTTGTCGGCGTGTTGACCTCCATTGATCACGTTCATCATTGGGCGGGGGAGTGATACTTTTTCTGTATTAGAGATCTCAGCAAAGTATTCGTAGCTAAACCATTTCCCAGCAGCTTTTGCACTTAAATGAGCGTAGGCTAAAGAGACTCCCAAGAGCGCATTTGCTCCAAGTCGAGATTTGTTATCCGTACCGTCGAGCTGCTTGAGCTTAAGGTCTAACTGCTGCTGATTTCCTAAATCCATTCCTCGGATTTCTTCAGCAATTTCATTGTTTACGTGCCCAACGGCTTTGAGCACTCCTTTTCCAAGGTACTTGCTTTTATCTCCATCTCGGAGTTCGACAGCTTCGTAGGCACCCGTTGATGCTCCTGACGGAACAATGGCCCGTACTCGGTGTTTCTCACTCAGCATTTCGACTTCGACGGTTGGGTTTCCTCGGCTATCGAGGACTTGTCGAGCGTTAACAGAAGTGATGGTAGACATGGGAATGGATAATTAATGAACTGGATTTATAAAAAAGCCTTTAAGAGGCTTTTTCTGGTGTCAAAATCAGAATGATTTGCTTCTTGTTGAAGCATCTGAAGAGCATAAGCGAGTTCTTGAGTATAAACAGACTGACAAGGCCCTTGTTGGTCTGAAGGCTCCTGTTCATGATCTCTAGGATCCCGATCTAGATTCTCACTGCTCATCATTCTAGAGATTATTGAGTTCTACTTCTCGGCGGCATTCAACTTGCTCGGTAGCTTTACTGATTTCATCGCAGATGCTGTTGTCGTTTTCGTTGATGGCCAATTGCATTAAGCATTGATTTGCTGCTGCTTCTGAAAAACTTTTGCAGTGTGCTATGTCATCCTTGACTATAGCTTGTTGGGAAGTCGAAGAGGTGCCGAGCAGCTGAGAAAGCAAACTTTGACCTTGCCATTGGCTGGCAAAGATCAGCAGGGCTACTAAGAGAAGGGCGAGGGAGAGGAGCAGACCTTTTTTCATAACAGAGAAATTAAGAGTTCTGATGAGCTGCTTGAGCAGCGGCAAGCCGAGCGATTGGCACTCGGAATGGTGAACACGATACGTAGTTAAACCCAAGAGAGATACAGAAGGCAACAGAGCTGGATTCTCCTCCGTGTTCTCCACAGATTCCAATCTTAATATCTGGCCGGACTGGTCGTGCCTTTTCGACGGCAATCTTCATAAGCTGCCCCACACCTTCTTGATCAAGCGCAGAGAAAGGA
>CAYGRJ010000119.1:0-4423 GCA_964352285.1 uncultured Candidatus Peribacteria bacterium | reverse complement strand
CCGATAAAGTCGACCATCTGTTCTACATGGTGCAGTCACGAGATCGTTACCAGGCTCTTCGACGGATTGCAGATACAACTCCAGATATGTACGCCATCGTCTTTTGCCGTACACGACGTGAAACCCAAGAAGTCACCGACAGTCTAATACAAGATCACTACAACGCTGAAGCGATCCATGGTGATTTATCGCAACAACAAAGATCAAACGTGATGGAACGCTTCAGAAAGAAGAAAATCATGATCCTCGTGGCTACAGATGTGGCAGCCCGAGGAATCGACGTCGATGATTTGACCCATGTCATCAATTACCAGCTCCCAGATAGTTTGGATGCCTACATCCACAGAAGTGGAAGAACGGGACGAGCTCAAAAAAGCGGAACATCCATTTCCATAATCCACATGAAGGAAACTGGAAGAATCAAAAGCATCGAGAAGAAAGTTGGAAAAGAATTCATCAAGGCAAAAGTTCCCCTTGGATCAGATGTCTGCAAAAGCCAATTGCTCAGCCTCATCAACAAGGTGAAGGAAGTAGAAGTCAATGAGCAGCAAATTGAACCCTATTTAGCTGAAATAACAGAACAGCTGAAAGACCTAGAAAGAGACGAACTGATTAAGAAATTCGTTTCCACCGAATTCAATCGCTTCTTAGCAGCATACAAAAATGCTCCCGACCTCAACACCACCGTCCGAGAACGAACCCCTATGGTCTACAAGGAGAATATCAGCTTCACAACCATGACACTGAACCTCGGAAAAAAAGATGCCTTTGGCCTCAAGAGAATCTTTAGCTTGATCAATACCTTCTCGAAGCTCAGAGGAATAGAAATCGGTCATATTGATATCAAAGACAACTACAGCATCCTAGAAGTTGATAGTGATCGAGCACGCGACTTCATCGACTGCTTAAATGGAGAAAACGTAAGAGGAAAAACACTCAGCGTTGAAAGCACAACAGAAAAGCCACAGCGCAGCTTTCAAAGAAGAGAACGTCAACAAGGAGCATCACGTAGCAACAGAGGTGAAGGAAGAGGCTTCAAAAAGAAATCTTACAGTGGAAAACGTGGTGACAATAAAGGCTTTGGAAACAAGCGAAAAAAGAAGAAGTGGTAAAGAAACAAACTACTTCAAGGTATCGGCAATGGTACCACTCAAAGCACAAGGAAATGTCACAATCAGAACCCTTTTAAGAGCTAAGACCCAATCAGTGGTCCAAGGCGTCTGCTGAATGATATGCATCAACAAAGCAACCACCAGAAAAGAAAAGACATAAGTAAAAACGATTCTCTTCGAAAAAGCCAACCAGTGTTTCTTGAGGCGGTTTCTGTAAAAATTATAGTAAACGAACAAACCAATATAGAGCAGAGACAAAATCAAAAACCATATAACATTCTTCATCGGAAGATTCTCACCGAGCTTCCAGGTTTCTTCAGTAAAGCCAACAGGAATTGCTAATAGAGATGCTCCTACGATCACCTGCAAGACATCCTTCAAGTGAAATTCAACCTTCAAGGGTGACATAACTCGACTCAAAACGTTACCAGTACCGTCCAATATGGTCACGATTTCTTGCCATCTTCCGCCAACCTTCAGAACCTGCTTCTGAGTTTCGGTTCGATCAACTTGAGTTGCTGCCTTTTTATCCATAAAAAGATGTAAAATTACTTAAGCCCCATAATAACCAATGCAACATCACGGATATCAAAAACAAGTGAAATGAGCATGGTAAGCACCAAAAGAATTACCCAAACTCCATAAAGGCTCTTCTTTTGAAACCCCTTCCTAAGAATCTCCTTCTTGATCAAGTAGTAACACAAAAATGGCCAAAGCATAAGATGTGATACACCAATCAAATGGACATCAGAGCTTTGATAAAACACTAGCCATGCCAAAAACATCAGTACTGGAAGCGATAGCAGTACAACTCGTGCTGACTTATGATGCCAAGAAAAAAACAGAGAAGAAACCATAACAATCATCATCCAATTCGACCAGTAGCCAATAAGAGGATTTTGTTCAACCAACAGCTGAATAGCGAGGTTCATTTCTTGCATAACACGGCTTTAGGAACTATGAATACATCTTGTTCTCACCCTTCTTCTGTATCTTATCTGCCTCCTTGAGCAGCTTTGTAAGGATTTTCAAGTTCACATCCTCTAGCTTCTTAAAGCGAATACAGCTCTTCCCCACATTGACCTTGCCTAACTGGTCAGCATATTTCTCAGCCAAATACTGCTTCCCATCAGCCACACAGGCATAGACAGAAATATAGTTCTTTTGACTAGCTAAACCAATCACAAACCAATCTCCAGCGCATCCACTCTTGGTTTCGTATTTCACCTTCCCAAAACCAATCATACCACTCACCAAACAGGGCTTGAGAGTAGGAACAGCCTTTTTAATCACATCAAAAATTTTCTTCACCTCGGTCTTTCTCGGCTCATCAATCATCTTGATATATTCGGCAACGGACTTCGCCTTCGTAGGCTTAAACATGTTCATAATGAAAGACAAGCAAGTACAACAAAACTATATCTCGAGAAACACTTCAGGTCTAGAAAGCAAAACATGAAAGAAAACCGCATGATATGCGTATACTACTATAGAGTGCCCCTCGCCCCCACCTATGCCCTCATCTTCAGAAGCTTCAGACAGCAAACTGGTAATAGAATCACTCAAAGACCCGGAAGTCTTTGGAAAGCTCATCGAACGGTACGAAAAAAAACTCATGCGCTATATACAGAGGATATCTGCATACAGAACAGATGAAGCTGAAGAGATACTCCAAGAGATATTTATAAAAGCCTGGAAAAACCTCAACGATTTCGATACCAGTCTGAGCTTCTCGAGCTGGATCTATAGAATTACCCATAATGAGACCATCTCACAATTTCGGAAAACTAAAAGTCGCGGAGAAAACAAACTCATTCCTCTAGAAGATCAAGTTTTTCAACTGATGGCAGAAGAAATGGACTTTGGAGAAGAAATAGATCAACAACAAAGAAACCAAAAGGTATCAAAAACTATAAAAACACTCCCAGACGCCTATCAAGAAGTCCTCATACTCAAGTATTTTGAAGACAAGAGTTATGAAGACATCTCAGATATTCTCCAAAAACCTATGGGAACTATTGCGACTCTTCTCAACAGAGCAAAAAAAGCCTTCAAACAATCCTATTCAAACTCACCACAAACTGTTTAAATTCGATCATGAGTAAATTCTCTCAAAACATTCTCGACAAAATTAAAAAAGAAGAAATACAACCCACTTCGAAATGGGTATTTATAATGAAAAATAGTCTATTTTGGATCATCTTTTGTATAGCTGCAATCACAGGAGGAAGAGCCTTTGCTGTGGTGATACGAGTAGCACATGAAACGGAACTTGGCTTTGCCATGCAGGCACGAGGGGGCATGTTCCCACCATTTATGCGAATACTCCCCGTCTTTTGGGTTTTATTCTTTCTCTTGTTTCTCATCTTTTCAGCCTATGGCTTACACCACACAAAAAAAGGCTACAAACTCCAAACCTACAAATTAATACTCATTAACCTCTTCATCAGTGCATTAATAGGAACTGCAGCCTTCTTGGCCGGTGATGGAGAAAGGTTCGAAAAATACATTCACGACAGAGCACCTATCTTTAAAATGCATGAAGAAAAGCAACGACTTCTCTGGTCCGAACCAGACGAAGGAAGGTTAGGTGGAGAAATCATAGAGCTTAAGCAAGAAATGATAATCATCCTGAGTGCCTTTGACGATGAAACCTGGACAGTCGACTACTCGGAAAGTGAAAGGAGAAAAAATTTCGAACCAGAAATAGGGTACTTAGTCAGGATTGTGGGAGAACAGCAGGGTGAAAAACTCTTCAAAGCAGAAAGCATTGGTCCCTGGAAAAAACTTCCCCCAGAAAAAAGAAGACCGAGACGTTAATATAAAATTAAGACACGAAGAAAAAGGCGCAGCTAAGCGCCTTTTTTTAAAAAAACAAAAAAAGTGAAAGAAAAAATCGTTCACCACGTATCAACTGGTGGATCGAGCGCTCACGATTCTCAGAGAAAAAAAGTTTCCTTTGAAGCTTTCTCATCTCATCATTATTTCCATTAACAAAAAAACCATGGATACTCAAAAAAACATTGCCATAGCACTTGTATTGGCATCAACACTTACCCTCGGAACAGCAGCATATGTATCAGCTGCAGAAGGTGAGTCATCAAAACTCTTTGGATCATTTGCTCAGAGAGGTGGACATCACTTCTTGATGAAAAGTGAAGAGGTAAACCGAAGTGAAAGCAAAATCAGTAATGGGGTACAAATCACTATCACCACTGAAAATGCAGAAATTCTTGAAAAACTTCAAGAAGACGACATGCCCAAAAAAGAAAGACCAAACAATAACATAACAAGAACCCAGGTAAACACAG
>CAYGRJ010000118.1:0-4440 GCA_964352285.1 uncultured Candidatus Peribacteria bacterium | reverse complement strand
TAATATAGCTTCTGTGATTGCGTTTCTATGTCGGTCAATGTGCCACTTAAATTGAGCTTCAGCATTGTCTGGTTGTGCTTTAGCTTGGCGTTCTATTCTTTGCATTCTTTGCTCTTTTTCTTGTTCCATACCTTGTTAAAAGGCTTTCTTTATAGCATTTTTTTCTATATTTGTCATGTTTTTGAGTTTTTGTTTTCCTTTGTTCTTTGCTGCTCTTCCGGCTAGAATTGATGGGCTTTTAGGCTAGTTCATGCGAAAAATACTCGTTACCGGTGGAGCAGGATTTATAGGCGTGAACTTTGTTCACTATTGGAAGAAGCATCATCCTGAAGATTTCATTATTAATCTCGATGCTCTGACCTATGCGGGTTGCCGAGAGAGTCAGGCTCAGTATGAAGATGATGATTTTTACTACTTTGCTCATGGAAATATTTGCGATGCTGAGTTGATCCACGAGATGTTTACCGGTGTGTATGAGTGCCTGCCAAAGCCGGATATTATTGTTCATTTCGCAGCAGAGTCGCATGTTGACCGATCTATTGGGGATCCTTCGCCTTTTGTGAAGACGAATGTGTTGGGCACTCAGGTCTTGCTCGATGCAGCTTTGAAGCATGGGAAGATTCGTTTTCACCATGTGTCGACAGATGAGGTCTTTGGTTCGCTTGGCCCAGATGATCCATCCTTTACCGAGTCCACTGCATATGCTCCGCGATCTCCTTATGCGGCATCTAAAGCATCCTCAGATCATTTAGTTCGTTCATATTTCGAAACCTATGGTTTGCCAGTAACGATTTCGAACTGTTCGAATAATTATGGTGCTTACCAATATCCTGAGAAATTATTACCACTAGCGATTACCAATGTCCTGCGTGGTAAGAAAGTGCCAGTCTATGGCACGGGCATGAATGTTCGAGAGTGGTTGCATGTCGATGATCACTGTCGGGCTTTGGAGAAGATTATCCTCGAGGGAAAAGAAGGAGAGAGTTACAATATTGGATCAGATGAAAAGCCGAATTTGGAGGTGGTTCGAGAGGTCTTGAAGAATTTGGATGCTGGAGAAGATATGATTGAAATGGTTTCAGATCGTCCTGGGCACGATTGGAGGTACTCTGTTGATTATTCGAAGATTAAAAACGAACTCGGGTGGGAGCCGACAGTGAAGTTCGAGGAGGGGATTGCGCAGACGGTGAAGTGGTATCAGGATCATGAGCAGTGGTGGAAAGAGAAGGTGGCATCCTAGTTTCTGGATAGCTGGTTACTAGTAACTGGTTGTTTATGGTAGGATTAGAATATTTTTTTTAATGTGCATTTTCATGACCCTTTCACTCATCGCTTTTGCAGCTGGTTTTCTGACGATCTTGACTCCTTGCGTACTGCCCGTTCTTCCGATCTTGCTGGGAGCTTCGCTGACTGGTGCAGGAGAAGATAAATGGCGACCGCTGATTATTACATCGTCTCTGATGGTTTCGGTCTTTTTGTTCACCCTTTTGCTGAAGGCCAGCACCGTGCTGATTGATATTCCGCAGAGTTTCTGGACGACTTTGGCTGCTGTGATGGTGATGGTGTTTGGTTTTACCTTGGTGTTTCCTGCTGGATGGACCGTGGTCTCTCTTGCTTTGGGTTTGGAGAATTCTCAGAAGCTTTTGAATACCGCTAATTCTCACGGAGGTTGGAAAGGGTTGGTGTTGTTGGGAGTTGCGCTTGGGCCGGTTTTCACCAGTTGCTCACCAACTTATGCGCTGATTCTTGCGGTGGTTCTGCCTCAGAGTTTAGCGAGTGGTCTGGTTGCGTTGCTGTTTTATTGCTTGGGGCTTTTCGTTCCCTTGCTCCTGATTGGATATGGTGGGCGAAGAATGCTGTCTGGTTTTCGCTGGTTTGCTGATCCTGATTCGTGGTTTCGACGTTTGCTGGGAGTCATGTTGATTTTGGTGGGGATTGCTATCTTTTCTGGGCTTGATAAATATATCGAGTCGAAGATTTTGGACAGTGAGCTGTTTGATTTTGCGAGTATAGAGCAGGGATTGGTGGAGCAATTTGATGAGCTGGAGTATCGGGAATAGCTTGATACTTGGCTTTCTTCTGCTAAAATGCTGTCTTGTTTTTTCTTGATATGCGTTTAGGTCATCTTCCTACATCACCGGTGTCTATTAGCACGGCCGATCGTTTGAGGGCTATGGGAGTACGAAATGAAGCTTTTGAAGAGATATTTTCCGCACAAGATGAGGTGAAGCGCGCTCTTCTTCAGTTGTTTATGAGTACTCCATGTTTTTCTCGTGACCTGACTGCTGAAAAATTAAGACGTATTTTTGGAATTGATTTATCACATATTGAACAAATGGTTTTTGTTCATGCTTTTCGTCAGTCGTTGGTGAACACGTCAATGGGTTTGCTTCAAGGAATTCGGCCTGAACTAGATGATTTATCAGGAAAGGAAATTACAGATATTGCTCAACGTTTTCATGAACTGATTGACCTCCCTCAGGGTGACCAAAACTCATTGTATCGACTGGTGGCTTTTCATGATGTGTTTCATTGGGCTGTTGCTCGTTATTTGAAGCTTGATAAAGAGCCGACATTTTTATGTGGTCCAGATCGGCTGGATGAAGAATATCGTGAGTTGCGACAGGATTTACCTCCACAATTGACCGTTTACTGTCATTCACAAACCCTTTTTGAGGAGATGCTTGTGGCGTTGTGGGGAGGTCAAAAGATAGAAGGTCGATACAGTTCGCTGTTTCGAGCGGTGATGGATAAAGAGCAGATGTTGGCTTTTCGGGATTGGAAAATTCGACGAGGAGTTGACGGTGGAGAGCTTCAGGAACAAATCTTGGATGAGATTGAGGCCTATGATGCTGAAGATTATCAGCAGGTTTTGGACTTGTATAAGAAAATAGCTTTGCTGTATGCGTATTTTTCGGTGATGGGATATGTTCAGAGTCGTCCTCATCTGCACCAGTACGCCTATGTGGTGTATTTTGCTTTTCACCGAAATGCAGATTGGTTGCTGGCTGAACCCTTACCAGCACTTGATCAACTCGCTCGACCAGTGTTTGAAGCCTTTTCGAGCCATGGAGAGTCTCGAATTTTGTTTGAGATGTTTCAGCAGATGATGAGTGGTGAGCTGACTGTAAATGACTAGTGTTTAAGGTTTTTAGCGATGGGAATGCTTTCTTTTTGGGCTTTTTTGGGCTATGATTCGCTCTTGATACTCTTCATTTTTTCTTATGGAATTCTTGCTCTTTCCGGTCTTCATGTTTCTGATCGTTATCTTCTTTATGGGGATTCGGATTATTCGTCCGACGAGTCGAGCTTTGGTGGAACGGTTTGGAAAATATAAGCGATTTGCGGAGCCAGGTTTTAACTGGATCATTCCGGTGATTGATCGTATTTATAAGGTGAATGTGACCGAAATGATGGTGGATGCTGAACCTCAGGAGATCATTACCAATGATAATTTGAATGCTCGTGTTGATGCTCAGGTGTACTACAAGGTGAAGGAGGATGAAGCGAGTGTGAAGAATTCGGTATATCAGGTGTACAATGTGCGCCATCAGATTGTGAGTTTGGCACGAACGACACTCAGAAATATTATTGGAACGATGACTTTGAAGTCTGCTAATAGCGAACGAGGGAAGATCAACGATCAGCTTCATGAAATTTTGGAGAAGGAAACCCATAACTGGGGAATCGAAATTGTTCGAACTGAGCTGAAGGAAATTGATCCACCTCAGGATGTGCAAGAAACCATGAATAAGGTGGTGAAGGCTGAGAATGAAAAAATTGCTGCTGTTGATTATGCGACGGCCAAAGAAACCGTAGCTGACGGTGATCGTCGAGCAGAGATTAAGCGGGCTGAAGGTGTGAAGCAGGGTGAGATCCTTCGGGCTGAAGGAGAAGCACAGGCTATTCAACTGGTGAATGAAGCTGCTGAGAAGTTCTTCGTGGGTAATGCTCAGGTTCTTCGAAAACTTCAAGCTGTTGAACAATCCTTGCAGCACAATGCGAAGGTGGTGGTTCCTGCAAATGGTGAACTGGTGAATGTGATTGGAGACCTTGCTGGAGTTACCCCTATAGCTGTTGGAAAGAAGTCTTCACCTGATCAGCTTTAGAAATTGTATAAAATGGTGTTCGTAACTCTTTATTCTTCTCTCTGTGCTCAGGAAACTCAAAGATCTCGATATTGTTCGCTTCCGCAAGGATCAGATCCGAAAGGCTTGGTTCGATCCAGCTATATCTGGGTGGAGTGATGTGACAACCTTTCCGAAGGAGCGAAGAGCTGAATTTGCAGAGCTGTATCCGTGGACTTCTCTGAAAGTGGTGACGGTTCAGAACTCTCCTACAGCTTATAAAGCTCTCTTTGAGCTCCATGATGGAAAGAAGATTGAATCGGTATTGATGGTGAATCCGAAGGGGGATTGGACAGCCTGTGTGTCGTCTGAA